>CAXBOL010000767.1:0-2994 GCA_963977295.1 uncultured Opitutaceae bacterium | reverse complement strand
CGTGCTCAGCCTGAGCCTGAATCCCGTCGGGTTTGAAGTGCACGTTGCCCACCTGCATATAGGGTAGCGAAGCCTCTTGCAGATCGTTGACTTCAATCTCGGGGAAATCCGCCAGCACCCTGCGTGCCGCCGCATTGTAGGCGGTTTCGCTGCCTTCAATTCGACCGGCCGAATCCGGCGGCACGTGCGTGGTCAGGGCAAAAATCAATTTCGCCTCCGGCGCCGCGGCCTTCAACAATCCGATTATTTGGCGCAGGTTTCGGGTATACGTTTCCACACTGGCCACTTGCGTGCCGTCCTGCAGGTCGAGTTTCCCTTTCGCATCGACGAACTTGAGATCGTGTAGCCCGACGTTGAACTGGATTACGTCCCACTGAAATCCCCATGATCCGGTCAATCGCGCATCGCGCATCGTGGATTCCAATTTCTCAAATTTCGCCGCAAAGGAGCCTGAGTCGCCTCCGTTCTGGTGCAGCCGATACACATTCGCCTGCGACGCTAACCGCGTGCGCACCCCCGCGGTGTAGCCAATGGAAATCGAGTCGCCGTAGATGAACACATTGGGTAGCTCCGGTCGATTCTCGACATACGCATAGGCCGGATGTTTTGCCGCCGCTTCTCCGATCAATTGCCCCCAAGCCGCCTCCGCAGTTTCAACCTTATTTTCCGCTCCCAGCATCGGACCGAAGCTAAGCACACCTAAACAGAGACGCCAAAAACAATTCTTCGTGGTTCCAATCATGATTTACTTTTTAACTGGCTCTAATGTGACCGATTTGACGAACGCTAAATAGTCTTTCGCCACTTTGCTCGGGATAATCTCCAGCGTATACGAACCGCCGGCGGCAAACGTAATGGTGCCCAATTCGTGATCCTGAAAAGTCCATAGATTGTTATGCCGCTCGCCCGTATCGAAATTACGGCGCTGCACTTCCAACAGGTCTCCGGTCCAATCGGCAGTGCCTCGAGTCACTGCGTTAAATGACGCCATGTCACTGATCCGCACCAAAAACTCGCTTCCCGCCTGCGGAGTCTGCACCGCATACTTCACGTTGACGACATACTCACCCGGCGTGCGCACCAAGAAATCCCACTGCACCCGATCCGTTGGATCCCTGATGTCCTGCACAAAGTTTCCGATCCGCGTCGCCGTGCCGAAATTGTAGCGGGCCGCCTTGCCTTCAACTCGGGCAATCGCCGTCGAAAGCTCGATCGGTTGGCCCACCATTTGGCGATACGTGTTATACACGTCGGGTTCGCCTTTGATCTCTAACACCAAGACCGAAGCAACTGGATCAGGGGCTTCGAGGCCAACTGCGATCACCTTGCCGTCCTCGACCGCCGACACTGGCAACGCCCGCTTTCGTGTATCCACCAGCAAGTAGGCTTTTTTTACCGCTGAACGCAGCCCCGGAACTACCAGTTTCCCGTCCGTGGGCCAGTCTAAAACATGGAGGTAAATCTTACCTTGGCCGGTAGTTGACCAACCCCAGGGCAGATCAATGAAACGTGATTTATCGGTGCCGTAGATGCTTTCGCCATTCACCTTCATCCACGCGCCAATTCCGGCCAAAGCATCATATTCTGTGACGGACAACTCACCATCCGGACGAGGACCGACATTCATTAAAAAGTTTCCTCCTTTCGCGGCGATCTCGATCAACATGCGCACCAGTTGCTCCGTTGATTTGGCACTGACTTTGTCGCCTTTATACCAAAACCCGCGCTCGTTGGTGATGGTGATATTTGACTCCCAGTAACCAGGCAGGCCTGTCGCCGGCACTTGCTGCTCCGGCGTGTAGAAGCCGCCAAATTTGTCGGTGCCACGGTCGTTGAAAATGATGTCCGGTTGCAACGACTTCATCAGTTGCAACAGCTCGAGCACATCCTTCCGCACGCGCGGGTTTTCGGTGACCTTGTTATTGGTGCCTCCCGTGGGCCAATGGATGTCATACCAGATAAGATCGATCTTACCGTAGTTCGTCAGCAGCTCGCAAATCTGGCCTTTTTCATACTTGGCAAATCGCTCCCACGACGTCGGGTCTGACTCAATCCGACTTTCGTCATAATCCCAGTGACTCCGGGAAAAATATTTGCCGTCGGGATGATGCCAGTCGATGTGCGAAAAATAGAGCCCGATGGCCAATCCTTCGGCGCGGAACGCCTCGATCACCGCCTTGGTCAGGTCCGCTTTGGGGTCGGCATGATACGGCACCATAGGGTTAGTCGTTTTGTAATCAGAGAGCGCCGTGTCATAGTTGTTCACTCCGTCGTGGTGCTTCACCACAAAAACCACGTATTTCATGCCTGCGTCTTTCGCGGCTTTGGCCCACTTCCTCGGATCAAATTCCGTGGGGTTGAAAGTCTTCCACAAATCAAAGCTCTTCTCTCCCTCCACCCGGTCTTCCTCCATGGTCATCTTCCAAATATAGCCAACTTCACGCTGCGACCACGGTCCCCAGTGAATGAAGAGGCCGAAACGCCAATCATTCCACTCCTCCAAGCGCTCCGGTTTCACGTAAAGATCGAGTGACGCAAGCTCTGCCAAAGACTGCTCAGCTCGTGAAACGGGGGCCAGCATCAGCCCGAAAAGCGCGACGAAAAAGAGAAGCTTTTTATGCATGGGAGGAAAAGTGGGATAATCGCATCATCGACGGTTAACTAGACAAAAACGACGGGCCGCATCCGCTCGGCCCGTCGTGAGATTTTGGCTAAAAATCAACTCGAATCGAACCCATGATTTGACGCGGCGAGTTTGTATTAGCTCGGGCCCTGACCATGAACTCATTGGTAAAGTTACTGATGTTGAGACCGAAGGTGGTCGGCTTTTCAAACAGCTGCGTAGAGTATCGAGCAAAGAGATTGATTTGCGTGTATCCATCTTCCACTACGAGCTGGTTGGTGCTGGTGCCAAATTGCTGAATCGGACCCCATGCTCGAATTGCCCCGCCACCCATCCGCAGTCCCTTCAGACCGCCCTCGCTAAAAGAATAG
>CAXBOL010000766.1:0-2997 GCA_963977295.1 uncultured Opitutaceae bacterium | reverse complement strand
CCTGATAAGATTGTGCTGGTCGTGCCGTTTGATCGGCTGGAACTCGTGGCCAAAGAAAAATTCCCTTGGCTGCCGGTGGGGCTGGTTTTGCGCGATAAATGGGAGAACGCGTTGGCTTTGGCGAACTACCCCGGTGAGTTGGAGATTTATGGAGCGGAGGACGACCAGATCATTCCCGTGCAACATGCCAAGGACTTGGCGGCCCAGCTCCCACGGGCGAAGTTCACCCTCATTCCCGGGGGCCACAATGCTTGGTCGTATCAGGAACTGGTGAAGATTCAGTTTTAACGCAAAGTCGCCGAAGATGCGAGGGTCGCAAAGACGCCGGAAGGGACACGACATGCCTATCTTGCGGCGGGGAAAAGTTTGTCCGTTTATTTGAAAGAGTATTACCTGAAATTTTATGACCACCGTGCGACACCTTTCCCCTGACGAACTCCATGCCGGGTTGCCGGTGATCGAAGCGTCGCCCCAGGATGACGGGCGATTGGCCATGATTGTGCGGCGGCCGGCGACGGATGAACGAGAGTTATTGGAGGAGGGGGAATTGTCGATGGACTTGGGGTTGGTGGGCGATAATTGGAGTTTGGGCCGGGCAAATCCGGAATGCCAGCTGACCCTGATGAATGCGCGCGCCGCCGATTTGGTGGCGGCGGGGGATCGCTCGCGATGGGCCTTGGCTGGGGATCAACTGTATGTGGATCTCGATATTGGCAGCGCAAATCTCCCGACGGGGGCGCGCCTGGCGATTGGGTCGGACGCGGTGGTGGAGGTGACCGCGGAACCCCACACGGGCTGCGAGAAATTCATCAGTCGCTTCGGCCTGGAGGCGATGAAGTTTGTCAATGGGCCCACGGGCCGGCCGCTCTGTCTGCGCGGGATCAACACCAAGGTCGTGCGCGGGGGCACGATTCGGGTGGGAGATACTTTGCGGAAGCTCGCTTGAGTCTCCGCGGGTGGATGAAACCGATTAGACTGAATTTGATTCACCACGAAACACACGAAAGACACGAAACCGTCAGCGCGCTGATTTGCTGTTCTACCAACGTCACTTGAGAATTAGACTTTGGGGTAGGTTGTATTGAGGTAAGGAGGGACCAAGGTGCCGGAGTCGGATTCAGGCTCGTAGTGCCGGTTCCCGCCTTACGGGACCGCACTCCTCTATCGAGCCAACCGACCAGTGCGGGCTGAAGCACCGCACTACGTTCTCCTTCGCGTCCCGAGAAAAATTTAGTCAGAACCGACGGTGATTTCGGGTATAAAGCCCGACCCACAAATAAGTTGCTCACCATGATGTGGGTCGGGCTTAAGCCCGACATCCGGCGGCATAACGCGAAACGGCCAAGAACCAACGGGAGTTAATGGACCACTGACCAGCGGAGCTTGGCGTGCTTACTGGCTTGGCGACTTTGCGTTAAATTTAGTCTAGTTCGACCGGGCGGGTAACACCATCTCCGGAGTTAACCGAGGTAGGTCGGATCGACTTCGAGGCCGAAGTAGCGCTGGGCGTTGCCGAAGCAGATGTTGCGGACCATGCCGCCGACGAGGTCCATGTCGGACGGGAGTTCGCCGTGGGTCATCTCGTCGCCGAGGAGGTTGCACAGCGTGCGGCGGAAATACTCGTGACGTGGGAACGACATGAAGCTGCGCGAATCGGTGAGCATGCCGACGAAGCGGCTGAGGAGTCCGTTGTTCGAGAGGGCGTTCATCTGCCATTCCATCGCTTCTTTTTGATCGAGGAACCACCAGCCGCTGCCGAATTGCAGTTTGCCGGGGATGGAGCCGTCCTGGAAGTTTCCGACCAACGTGGCCATCATGTAGTTGTCCGCTGGATTCAGATTGTAAACGACGGTCTTGGGCAGCTCGTTGGTGTCGTCCAACGAGGACAGGTAGCGCATGAGCGCGGGGCACTGGCGATCGTCGCCGATGCTGTCGAAGCCGGTGTCGGGACCGAGTTCGCGGAACATGCGGGCGTTGTTGTTGCGGGAGGCGCCGAGGTGGAGCTGTTTGGTCCAACCGCGTTTGGCGTCCCAACGACCGAACTCGAGCATCAGCAGCGATCCGAAGCCGAGTTGCTCGTCGGCGTTGGCCCCGCCCCCGTCCCGAACTTTATGAAAAATCGTGCGCGCTTCGGCCAGACTGCAAGGCGAGGCGAGGGCGGTGTTGAGCCCGTGGTCGGACAAGCGGCCGCCGACGGCGTGGAAGTCGGCATGGCGCTGTTCCAAGGCTTTGAGCAGGTCGTCGAAGCTGGCGATGGGCACGCCCGCGGCGGCCCCGAGTTTGGTGCAATAGGCGTTGAAGGCGGCGGAGTTGCCGATGGCGTAGGCTTTGTCGGGACGGAAGGTCGGGTAGACTCGGGTCTTCAGTCCGGATGCGGCGATCCGTTCGTGAATTTCGAGGGAGTCCGCGGGGTCGTCGGTCGTGCAGGCGACCGCGACTTTTTGGGTATCCAGAATTTGGTGAACGGACTGAAACGGCAGTTGCGCGTTGGCTTTTTCCCACACGGCCTTGGCCGTTGATGGATTAAGCAGCGTATCGATATCGAAGTAGCGTTTCAGCTCGAGGTGCGTCCAGTGGTAGAGGGGATTGCGCAGCGTGTTGGGCACGGTGGCGGCCCAGGCGGAAAACTTTTCCCAGCCGCTCGCGTCGCCCGTGCAAAGCCGCTCGGCGTTGCCGTCAGCCCGCATAGCTCGCCACTTGTAGTGATCTCCGCCGAGCCAAATTTCGGCGAGATCGGCAAAGACATGGTTGTTGGCGATGTCGGCCGGGGGCAGGTGATTGTGATAGTCGAACAGAGGGGCGTCCGCGGCGTGGCCGTGATAAAGTTCAGTGGCGGCGTCGGAACGGAGGAGGAAGTTGTCGTGAATGAAGGGGCGCATGGGAGGAGGGGGAGGGCGCCTGGCGGCGCAATTTTTTTAATGACCAATCACCAATGTTTAATGACGGATCGGGCGTCGGAATGGGGGCGGAATTGAAAACGAGAACGAGTAAGAGAAC
>CAXBOL010000765.1:0-3000 GCA_963977295.1 uncultured Opitutaceae bacterium | reverse complement strand
GGACTTGGCCGGACGTTGGCGCGAAGTGATGGCCGAATCCTTCGCGGCGTATCAGGCTGAATACGCGCGCTTGGACGAACTGGGCCGGGCGGAACCACACCGCATTCGTTTGCCGGAAGGCGCGAAGTCGGCCTTGGAGACCCGACTCCGCAAGAACTTTGCCCTCGATCGGGCCCGGTATTTTATCCCCATGGCCACCCGCACGAATCTCGCGTTGGTGCAAAGTTCACGGATGTGGGCGACGACGGTGAAGCACTTGGATTCCTTGCCGCATCCGGAGGCGCGAGCGGCCGCGAATATGATTCGAGACGAATTGATCAAACAGTCCCCGCGGCTCATGCGGCACAGCGTCGCAGAACAATCCTACCGGGCGCAGGCGGAACAAGAATTGAGCACGAGCTTGGAACTGGGACTGGGCCGTCTTTCCACTGAGCACCTTGAAGATGAAGTTTGGGTTAAGGTGGATCGATCCACCCCGCCTTGGCTGCCGGAAGTGCAAACGGTGGCGGAGTCGCTAAAACATCGAGCCAATCGTTACGGGCATCAAGGCTCTGCGACCCGCCGCATGCGGGTTTCGTTTGCGTGGAACAACATGGCATTGGCCGAATTGCGCGATCTTAACCGTCATCGCACCGGGCACCGCTGGACGCCGTGCATTCAAGCCGGGTTTTATTTGCCTCCTGAAATCGACCGTGAATCGCATCGCGGATTGTTGAACAAACAAGCTGAACTCACCCGCGAACTCATGGCTCGAGGGTCGGCGAGTTACGTTTATTCGTTGCTCTTGGGGGCCCAGACCCCGTTTGAGCACAGCACGCATGCCGATAAATTTATCTACGAAGTCGAATTGCGCACCGGGATGGGGGCGCACTTTCGTTACGCCGAACACTGCAGTGCGGTGCTGCAGGATTTTCTCCAACAAGTCCCTGAAGCACGTGAATGGGTGGTTGAGGGCACGGCGGAGCCGGAATAAGAGGATGCGAACGGCGAATGATTTGGCTTGCCGCAAATGCTTTGGGATAAAGCATTTTCCGCAGTGATGAGATGTCCGCTCAACTATTCGACCATTCTCATTGTGGTCGCCTGCCTCTCGCTTGAGGCCGCCGCGGTAGCGGGGGAGCCCTCGCAGAAAGGTGCACGGTCGAGTCTAACCACGGTTTCGAAGTTTCAACCGGGCGGTAGTCATCCCGTTCTGCTCTCGAGTCGCAGTTCACTCGCAACCGATCGGGCCTTGGCTAAGGTCGTGGCCCCTGTTCACGTTGTGAAGACTCGGCGCACGTTGGCCCGGTGGTTGCGTGGAGACTCTGTCGCTCAGCCGAGGAAAAACGTCGCAGAATCAATTTCTACCCCTAAAGTCACCCCCACATCCCCACCTGTTGTTTCTGCTCGGTTCTCGACCGAACGGGGGTGGCGTCCTCCACTCCGCTGATGTCTTTTCGAGTTCTGCAATTTAACATGCAGTATGCCCAAGGTTGGGATGATACTGATCCTGACAACGCTCCGTTCGATCTCGATGCCACCATCGCGGAGATTCGGCATCATCACGCCGACTTGGTTTTTTTGCAGGAAGTGGAACAAGCCCAATCGGGTGGTAGGCAAGTCCAGCCGCCGCCCAATTACGAGCGACTGAAGGCGGCTTTTCCGGAGTATGATTCCGTGTTTGGTTACCCCCGAGCTGATGAGCGGGAGTTACCGTTTGGCATCGGGTTGGCGATTTTTTCCAAGACTCCGCTGCGTGATTTGATCAAGCACGACCTGCCTTCACCGCTGGTGGAGTTTGATTTTTATGGAGAAACCAAGACGCCAACGGATCGCGTCTTGATCAGTGCGCGAACGGAAATCGAGGGGCACGCGTTGACGCTACTTAATACGCATCTCCTCGCCCTGTTCATGCTTAAATCCAGTAGCGAAATCCACGGCGAGCAGCGTAGAATGGTCGGTGAGATTTTACAGGCCTCCCGGGATGCGACCTTGTTGGCAGGTGACTTTAATGTGAGTCAGCCGGACTCGTTGATCGCAGAGTATCGACAATTTGGATTCGATTCGGTGCAGTCCACGGAGATTACGTGGCGGCGGATGCCCTTCGTGTTAGATCACATTTTTCACAACGAAAAACTGCGCTGCATAGGTCATCAAGTGATCCCCACCATGACCTCTGATCATCACTTGTTGATCGGCGATTTTGAATTTGTCGATTAGCCGGAACTCGTGGCGCTACATGCGCCCTCGATTCGGTTTACACGCCTCAAGTGGGCGCGTTTTTGTCATTTCAAACGGATCCTACGAACCGTCCGGTCAAAGTAGACTAGGTTTAACGCAAAGCCGCTAAGTTGATAAGCACGCAAAGTCAGACAGTGGTGATACCTTGCCTCCTATCTTTGTGCCTCCGCGACTTGGCGTTTAAGTCTATTCCCCAGTGAACATCGGGTTTAGATGTATTCGATTAACTTTCCCCTTGTCAATCTAGGGAAGGAGGGCCAACCCTAGTAAATCTAGGGAAGTTATGAGCAAAATCGAATTACTCCAAGGCACGCTGGATCTGTTGGTGCTCCGCGTGCTCAACGCCGGTCCGATGCACGGTTTCGGGATCGCGCAAAAAATCCATCTACTGTCCTCGGCTGCACTACGCATCGAAGAAGGGTCACTTTATCCGGCACTCTACCGCATGGAGCGGAAAGCATGGATCGTCGCCGAGTGGGGAGTGTCGGATAACAATCGGCGGGCCAAGTTTTACCAGCTCACGCGTGCGGGTCGCCAGCAACTCGCGCAGGAACAAGCGACCTGGGCCCGGCTGTCCTCGGCGGTCGGTGAAGTGTTGGCCAAAGCTGATTAACAGAAAGGTGCATGATGAACTGGTGGCTGAGACTCAAACACGCGGTAGGGACTCTCTCGGGGCGGGGCCGATGGGAAGACGAGATGGCGGAGGAAATGCGGTTTCACCGTGATGCGCAAATTGAGGTGAATCTGGCGGCCGGGATGACCAAATCGGAGGCGACCCGG
>CAXBOL010000764.1:0-3001 GCA_963977295.1 uncultured Opitutaceae bacterium | reverse complement strand
GAATTGGCCGATTCGGGGGCGACCGGACTGGTGCTGCCAGGCGTGGGCGCGTTGCGGGACTGCGTCGCGGCCCTACGTGAAACCGGCCTGGCCGAAAGTGTGCGTGACTGGATCGCGGCGGATCGACCCTTTTTGGGCGTGTGTCTGGGCATGCAGGCGTTGTTTGAGCGCTCGGAAGAAGGCGGTATCGAGGGACTCGGTATTTTTGCAGGGACGGTGCAGCGGTTTCAGCTTCCGCCGGAATTTAAAATTCCGCACATGGGGTGGAATACAATCGAGTTCACCCAGCCTGACTCGCCGCTCCGGCAGGGATTAGCGGTGGAAGGGGAGTCCTATTACTTTGTGCACAGTTTTCACTGCGTGCCCCGAGACCCAGCCTTGATCCTCGCCGAGAGTGACTATGGCGGAAAATTCACGGCGGCCGTGGGACGGGGGCGCTGTTTTGCCACTCAGTTTCACCCGGAGAAGAGTCAGGCCAAGGGGCTACAGATTTATCGAAACTTTGCCGAAGTGGCCCGGAGTTAGCCCGTTGAACTGAGCCGAAATCGATTCGTTGGGCTAACGAGCCGCAGCGTTTTCCCTAATGG
This sequence comes from uncultured Opitutaceae bacterium, assembly GCA_963977295.1. GTDB lineage: Bacteria > Verrucomicrobiota > Verrucomicrobiia > Opitutales > Opitutaceae > Actomonas. Next base: position 2,414 of record CAXBOL010000764.1, on the reverse strand, counting down.
AGCAAAAATCTCTCCATTTTCCGACGGGCTTTGCTTTGCATGTCGGCCGAACTTGTTTTTGTTTTTTGCGATATGGCCAAGACTGCTACCCTCAAGATTGAAGACCAAGAGCTAGAACTTCCGATTATCGTCGGATCGGAAGGGGAGAAAGCGGTCGATATTCGCCAGCTGAGGTCGACCACGGGTTACATCACTTACGACGAGGGGTTTGGTAACACCGGGTCTTGCCAGAGCAAGCTGACCTACATCGACGGCGAAGTCGGCATCCTCCGCTATCGGGGTTACCCCATCGAGCAACTGGCAGCGCAGTGCGACTTCGTTGAGGTGGCCTATCTGGTGATTTACGGCGAACTACCCAATCCCGCCCAACGCAAAGCATTCTCAGGCCGCCTCACGGTTGAGGCCCCGTTGCGTGAAGGTATGGTGCGTTTCATTCAAGGGTTTCCCCGCGATGCGCACCCGATGGCGGTTTTGTCCTCCAGTCTGAATGCGCTCGGCGCCTACTACCCGAACATTGCGTCCAATAACCACAAGCGCGATCTGGAGTATTTCGATGAAGCGGCCGCCATTGCGCTCTCCAAGATCCGAACGATCGCGGCACACACCTATCGCGTCAGTCGTGGACTCCCGCTCAATTACCCGCGCAAGGACTTGGGTTACGCGCAAAATTTCCTGCATCTGATGTTCTCGGCGCCGTATGACGAATACGTGACGACGCCGGAGGTCGCATCGGCCATCAATCTGTTCCTCCTGCTTCATGCCGAACACGAGCAAAACTGCTCCACTTCGACCGTGCGTATGGTGGCGTCCTCCGGAGCCAACCTTTTTGCCTCCGCGTCGGCGGGCGTGAATGCGCTGTGGGGACCTCTTCACGGGGGCGCCAATCAAGCGGTGCTGGAGATGCTTAACGCCATCCATGCCGCCGGTGACGATGGCTCGAAGTTCATTGAGGCCGCCAAGAACGGTAAAGCTCGGCTGATGGGCTTTGGTCACCGCGTTTACAAAAACTACGATCCGCGGGCCAAGATCATCAAAGGCAGCTTCGATAAGGCGTTGGACAGTCTCGGCATCAAAAACGATCCGTTGCTCGATATCGCACGCCACCTCGAAGAGGCGGCTCTGAGCGATGACTACTTCATCTCGCGCAAGCTTTACCCGAACGTTGATTTCTACTCCGGCCTGATCATGAACGCGCTTAAGATTCCGGTCGAAATGTTCACCGTGATGTTCGCCATCGGTCGCATGCCGGGCTGGATCGCGCAGTGGCACGAAGTGGCTTCGAATCCGAAGTCGAAGATCAATCGTCCACGTCAGATCTACGTCGGTCCCGTCCCTCGCGACGTGCCGCCGCGTGACACTTGGTAAGGTTGGAATCGGAGCGCTTTGCGCTTATCTTGGCTGAGGCTGCGCATGGTTTGAGCTAGGCAGTATTGGGGGTTGTTCTGGCCTCATTTTGGCGTCATTCCTGTCGTCGATATGAATGCGATGGCGACACAAAGAAACGCACGGTCGCTCGGGGACGCTCAATCCTCGAATACGAATGGCAGGGAACACTTTAACCCAATCCGTAACCCCAGGGGTGCCTTGATTTAGGCACCCCATTTTTTTGCCCAAAACCATGACTCCGATCTCTCCCGCCCACCTCCGCAATTTTGCCATCGTTGGACACGCTTCGACGGGTAAGACCATGCTGGCTGAAGCCATGTTGGTCTGCTCGAAAAAAATCGGCCGCCTCGGTTCAATCGAAGCCGGCACTACCGCCTCCGATTTTCACCAGAGTGAAAAAGACCACCGTATCTCCGTGCACGCCTCCGTCCTCGCGACCGAATGGGCCGGTTGTAAACTCAACATCGTCGATACCCCCGGTTATCAGGACTTCATTAGCGAAGGCTTGGCCGCGCTGAGGGTGGGGGATTTCGCCGTGGTGGTGGCCAATGCGGCGGAAGGTATTTCCACCGGCACGGACAAAGTGTGGGCCGAAGCAGATGCCTATGGGTTGCCCAAAATTTTGGTAATCAATGGTCTCGATAAACCGAACACGAATTTTGCGTCGGTGATGGAGCAGGCCAAGGCGCATTTCGGGGCGAACGTGTTTCCCCTGACTATACCCTTGGACGAGGGGCCGGGCTTTTGCCGGTTGCTCGATGTCATGCGTAGTGAAGTCGTCACGTATCAGACGGATGGCAGTGGCGTGTTTTCCGAATCGCCGGCGCAGGGCCCGGATGCCGATCGGGTTAAGGCGTTGCACCAACAACTCATTGAATATGTCGCCGAATCTGATCCGGGATTGATGGAGCGATTCTTTGCCCAAGACGGCCTCGATGAGTCAGAGCTTCGCGCCGGCCTCCATCACGCCTTGCAGGACAGCGTATTTGTGCCGGTGTTTGTCACGGCGGCGACGAGTAATGTCGGCG
>CAXBOL010000763.1:0-3004 GCA_963977295.1 uncultured Opitutaceae bacterium | reverse complement strand
CGCCACCTGACATCGCCGAAGTCTTCAGCTCGGTGGAGCCAAATTTTTCATTGTCCGAAGTCGACGACGGCAGACTCATTTGCCTTTCCATTCCCCAGACCTATCAGGTCGAACGCCGCTACCTCAATCTCCTGGCCAAGCAGCTATTCTTCTTACACGCGTTTCGACGATTCGATCTGGACCGAACGGATCTGCAAAAGCGCAACATCATCACCCTCGTGCTGGATGAAGGCCAAAAAACCACGTTGGTCTCGGAGGACGGGTTTGCCGACCACACCACCGTCGACGAATTGCGGGAAGCGGGAGTCTGTTTGATTTCAGCGACGCAAACCCCGCTCTCATTTTACGCGGCGTTCGATACGGAACGAAAAGCCGATGTCTTCATGGCCAACCTCCGGACCCAAATCCATTTCCGGGCTGCTGACGAAAAAGGAGCCAAAATCATCTCGGACAAAATGGGCGGACAAGAACGCCGCAAATACAGCGGCGGAGTCAGCGGCGGCCGCGCCTCCCGCAATTGGCAGATGACCGACATTCCGTGGTTCAATCCCGTTCAACTCCAATCCCTCCCCGGAGGAACAGCCGTCATCCGACACCCGCGAATCATCGGAAAGCCAAAACTACGCAAGTTGCCCTACACGCAATTCACCGCTCCGTCGTGATGGCCTCAATCCAGGAAGCTTGAAACTACACGACTGACCCGGATGGAACTGTCTGCAACCCTAGTCTCGTGGAAGCGGCGTTCCAGTCGCTGTGAGTTGACGCAAGGTGACGACGCAACGCGTGGTGAGAAGACAAAGATGTTTTTGCAAGATGTGAGGGAGGAAGCAATGCGCTGCGCAAGGCAACTGGATGAAACAGAAGAGGGCTTTTGAACCTTTGACCCATGATTCAACGGACTGACCGTCTTTTTCGCCATTCACGGATCATGCGTCACACCCGACGGAGTTCCACCGCGCGAAACGAAGTAGGGACTTCCCCTAGCCACCCATTCACCCGGCTCAGCCTCATCGCGAACCCCCATAATAATAACGAGTTAAGCTATCAGTAGGCTTTACACGCTTCCCCAATTCTTGCTAGCTCGCAGCCATGAATCGGCCGGTCAAATTGGCCGATCGTTTATTCGTTATTCGATTTGAAATCTTCCCCTCGGTGCGATCCCCACTTCACAGTTTAATAAATTCCTCGGTATCCTGGCGCACCGATGCCCAGTTCGGTGGGCTCACCCCTTAATTTCTCGGACACTCACCATGGACCAAGCCCAACTTAACTGGCTCACCAATTTCATTTGGGGCATCGCCGACGATGTCCTGCGCGATGTCTATGTGCGTGGCAAATACCGCGACGTCATTCTGCCTATGACGGTCCTTCGCCGTCTCGATGCGGTGCTCGAGCCCTCCAAGCAGAACGTCTTGGAGATGAAGGCCGCCCTCGATCGCGAGCAGATCACCAATCAGGACGATGCCTTACGCTCCGCCGCCGGACAGGCGTTCTACAATACCTCCCCTTTTCTCCTCCGCGACCTGAAGTCCCGCGCCACCCAGCAGAAGCTCAGGGACGACTTTGAGGTCTACCTCGATGGGTTCTCACCCAACGTGCAGGACATCCTGAACAACTTCGAGTTTCGGAATCAGATCCCCCGACTCTCCAAAGCCGATGCCCTCGGTCAGCTAATCGAGAAATTCCTCGATAAGGACATCAACATCAGTCCTTACGCGGTCGGTGACCTACCTGCCCTCGACAACCACTCGATGGGCACAATGTTTGAGGAGCTCGTCCGCCGCTTTAACGAGGATAACAACGAGGAGGCCGGTGAGCACTGGACGCCCCGCGACGCCGTTCGGCTCATGGCCAACCTCATGTTCTTGCCCGTGGCCGACAAGATCGAGTCCGGCACCTACCTGCTCTACGACTGTGCCTGCGGCACCGGCGGTATGCTGACCGTCGCCGAGGAAACTTTGCAACTGATCGCCAAGGCCCACGGCAAGCAGGTCGCCACCCACCTTTACGGCCAGGAGATCAACGGCGAGACCTACGCCATTTGCAAAGCCGACCTCCTGCTGAAAGGCGACGGCGATGCGGCCGACAACATCGTTGGTGGTCCCGAACACTCAACACTCGCCAACGACGCCTTCCGCTCGCGCACGTTCGACTTCATGCTCGCCAATCCGCCCTACGGGAAGAGCTGGAAGAGCGATCTTGAGCGCATGGGCGGCAAGAAAGATCTCCGCGATCCGCGTTTCGTCATCTCGCACGCCGACGACCCCGAATACTCCCTGCTCACGCGCTCCAGCGACGGCCAGATGCTCTTTCTGGCCAACATGCTCAGTAAGATGAAGCACGACAGCCCCCTCGGCAGTCGCATCGCCGAGGTGCACAACGGCTCCTCGCTCTTCACTGGCGACGCCGGCCAGGGCGAGAGCAACATCCGCCGTTGGGTCATCGAAAACGACTGGCTGGAGGCCATCGTCGCCCTCCCGCTCAACCTGTTCTACAACACCGGCATCGCCACCTACGTCTGGGTGCTCACCAACCGGAAGCCCGCCAACCGTCAAGGCCGCGTCCAGCTCATCGACGCTACCCAGTGGTATCGCCCGCTCCGCAAGAACATGGGCAAGAAGAACTGCGAACTCGCCCCCGAGGACATCCAGCGCATCTGCGACACCTTCCTCTCCATTGAGGAAACGCCCCAATCGAAGATCTTCCCCAACGCCGCCTTCGGCTATTGGAAGGTCAAGGTCGAGCGCCCCCTCCGTCTGCACAGCCAGCTCACACCCGCACGCATCGAAAGCCTACGCTTTGCCTCGGGCGACGAGGACATTCGCGCCGCGCTCTACGACGAACTCGGCGACGCCCTGTTTGAAAATCCCGCATCCGTGCGCACTGCTTTGGAAAAACTCCTCGAAGACTGGGGCAAAGCCGATTCCGACGATGAAGAGGACGGCGATTCCGACGCCCCCAAGAAGACCTTGCCTGATAAGAAGAAAAAGAAACTGCTCAACGC
>CAXBOL010000762.1:0-3009 GCA_963977295.1 uncultured Opitutaceae bacterium | reverse complement strand
AGGCTCCCTTGATCACCAAGGGTATTACCGGTGTCCGGGCAATTCTAAGTGCCGATGAGCCGACTCCACGATTTTTGAACAAAGCCGGGGTGAGTCAATAAGCCGGTAACTTCAGCCATGAAACCCCCCTTCAACCGACCTCCGGTCCTCTGCCTGCTCGGGTGGAGTTTTGCGTTTACGATGGGGATGCTCGCGCAGCCTGCGCTGCCGCCCGGAGCGATGCTGCTGCCGGAATCAGCCCTGCCCGACTACGAATCCGACGTCGATCACGCCCGGCTCATCCGAGACAGCAGCAGCGTCGTGATTGATCAGGGTCGAGAGGTTTACCAACAGGTTTGTCACAATTGTCATGGCGATGTGAATCTGCCGGGCTCGATTCCCAATTCATTGCGGTTCGCGGAAGGGCAGTTTCAACACGGTAACGACCCGTATACGATCTATCAAACCATCACGCGGGGGTGGCGTTTGATGGCGCCTCAGGTTCAGTTGATGCCCCGCGAAAAGTATGCGGTAATTCACTACATTCGAGAGCGGTTTTTGCGGCAACACAATCCACGGGAGCGCTTCGATATCACTGCCGACTACCTCGCCGGGTTGCCGCAGGGCAACAGCCTCGGGCCGGATCCGGTGAAGAGGGAACCGTGGCGCGAGATGGACTACGGGCCGTTTCTAATGGGCACGTTCGAAATCGCGACGGCGACGGATCGGGCGAATCCATGGCCGGCGGATGAAAATGCCGATTATGTGGCGCCAGATGCCAATATTCCCTACAAAGGCATTGCGATCCGACTGGATCAGGGTCCCGGAGGGGTCAGCGCGGGACGGCAGTGGGTGAACTTTGAGCACGATACGTTGCGGGTGGCCGGAATGTGGCAAGGGGACGGTTTCGTTGATTGGCACGGCATCAATTTTGATGGGCGCCATGTGCAACGCCCGCGGACGATGGGCGATCCGGTTTTCGAAACTGCCGACGGTCCCGGATGGGCCCACCCGGAGACGGGCGGGTTCACCGATGCGCGTTTCATCGGCGCCGATGGTCGTCGTTTTGGTCCCTTGCCCTCGGACTGGATGCGCTTTGGGGGACTCTACCGACACGGTGATGCGGTGGTGCTCAGTTATCGAGTCGGTGCCGCCGAAATATTGGAGCAACACCAAGCGGCGCCTGGCGGCGGTTTGTGGCGTCAGCTCAATATCGGACGATCCCCTCATGATTTTAAAGTGCGCCTTGCCAGTGCCGGCACCTCTGCTCGGGTGCGGGGCGCAACCGCGGTGGAGATTGGCGAAAGCGGAGGATTTGTGGTGGCGACGATTCCAGCCGCGCTGACGCCGATCAACTTGACCTTCAGCCTTGCGACGACGGCGACGACAGCGCCGGTTGATTTACGACCGCTGACGCACGGATGCGACGCGCAGTGGCCGGAGGCGCTGGTCGCCCCGATCGTGCGAGGCGCGGGGGAGGGGGCATTTCAATGGGACAGTTTCGCGCTGCCATTCGCCAATCCGTGGAACAGTCGCCTGCGAGCGACCGGGGTGGATTTTACGGCCGATGGGTCGGCTGCGATAGTGACGTGTTGGGATGGCGACGTGTGGCGCGTCGAGGGGATAGCAGACGAAACGGGGATGAGCACCCAGTGGCGACGGATCGCGTCAGGGTTGTTTCAACCCCTGGGCGTTAAGGTGGTAAACGGCGAGATTTTCGTCACGTGCCGCGACCAGATCGTGCACCTGCGTGATCTCAATGGAGACGGCGAGACGGATTACTACGAGAACTTCAATAGCGACCATCAGGTCTCCGAACACTTTCACGAGTTCGCCATGGGGTTGCAGGCAGATGCTCAGGGGAATTTCTATTACGCCAAGAGTGGACGACACGCGCGCTCTGCCTTGGTTGCCCATCATGGAACGCTGCTCAAAGTCAGTGCCGATGGCAGCTCCACGAAAATTTTGGCTTATGGATTTAGAGCGGCCAATGGAGTGTGTCTGAATCCCGACGGCACTTTTTTTGTGACCGATCAGGAGGGGCATTGGACTCCCATGAATCGTATCAATCACGTGGTTCCAGGTGATCGCTTCTACGGTAACATGTGGAGCTACGGAGCACCCCCAGATATATCCGACGACGTGGTGGAAAAACCTCTGGCGTGGGTGGACAAAGTCTTTGATCGATCGCCGGCGGAGCTACTCTGGATCGATAGTCCGAAGTGGGGGGCATTGAACGGCAAGTTGCTCAACTTGTCCTATGGGCATGGCCGCCTCGAACTGGTGCCCCATGAAACGGTGGGAGGTCAGATGCAGGGTGGTCTGGTCCGACTCCCCATTCCGGATTTTCCGACCGGCATCATGCGGGGGCGTTTTCATCCCGGTAATGGGCACCTCTACATTTGCGGTATGGCGGCCTGGGGCACCGCACAAATGCAGTTGGCGGGTGGATTCTACCGGATCCGTGCCACCGGCAAAGCGGTGCACTTGCCGGTGGAACTGAAGGCGCATTCCCGAGGCGTGGATATCGTGTTCTCCGACCCGCTGGATTCACGTTCCATTGCATCAATCCCGAAGCAGTTCCAAGTGCGTTCCTGGGCCTTGTTGCGCACCGGCAACTACGGATCCGCTCACTACGATGAGCGGAATCATGCCGTGTCCGGAGCGCGGATTTCGGCCGACGGGGAAGTGCTCCATCTGGACATCGAAGAAATGAGGCCGGTATGGCAAATGTCGATACGCTACAACTTGCGCGGGACGCAAGGTGAGTCGGTGATGGGGGAAATTCAAAATACGATTCATACCCTCAACGACTAGGTGCCCGATCACGTGGGTGCGACCGCTTCGAGCGTGCTGAATACTCGCGCCCGAGGAGGGGAGAGGGCACTCTACCTAAAGAGGAGGCCGTGCAAACAAGTTTCCGGGCAAGGCTTGCTCAATTATCGATAGTTGAGTCAGGTCCTATACCAACGGCTTGAAAGGTTCGGACTACAAAAGGGAGGGACGGACCGCTGGGCCGTCCACAGCTGC
>CAXBOL010000761.1:0-3009 GCA_963977295.1 uncultured Opitutaceae bacterium | reverse complement strand
TCACGCCCTACCTCAGAACACGTTGCGCTAAAGTCTATTTCTCAAAAGACGTCGGGCTTACGTGAGTGAACAGAGGAAACGGAGGAGTCGGATGGTCCCGAGGTGGCTGGCTCTGTTTTCCTCTGTTGGCTCCTGTAAAAAGCGCAGTTCAGTGGGAGCGGTTTCTACGCTGGTTTGGTAGAGACGTTGACTGAGGTGCCGAGCTGGAGTTCGGCGTCCCCAAGGGCCGGCGGCTACTCGCTACCCACTACTCACTGCTCGCTACGGTTCGTTCCTTAATGCGGCGTTCGGCTTCGAGGAGGATGGCTTCGGCGCCGAGGAATTTGTGGTCGTCCAAGCACACGCGGCGTTTTTTGCCGCCTTCTTCGTAGATGGCGTAGGCGATGCCTTTGGTGTTCCATTTGCGACGGTCGGTCTCGGTGATTTGGTCGAAGTTTACGGTTTCGCCGTTCGGGCCAGTGATGATCTCGCCATCGGCGCGCACGCTCTTGCGGTGCTGCAGCACCACCCAGGCGGTGAAGATGAGGCCGATCACGGCGAAGCCCATGAAGATCCCGCGTTGGCCGGCGAGGTCGCCCTCGGAGCGGTGTTTGGGGACTTTGGGTTTCAGGTCATTCTCGGCGGCGTAGCGCTCCCAGGCTTGTTTCACGTCGGGGTTCTTGTCGGTGAGCTTATCGCCTTCCTCTACGATGTCCGCGGTGAGCGTGACGAGGGTCTGGTAGCGGGCTTCCTCCGCGGGCCACGCGATGTAGCCGTCGTAGGCGAACCAGAGCGCGGAGCCCCAGATCATCATGCCCATGAAAATCATGCGTCGGCGCCATTCGGAAGAGATACGTGCGTGAACCTGCATCAGCCAGAGAGGAACGTTTCCTCGAGGAAACGCAACGCCGCGCGGGTTCGTTTTTTTTGAACCACGAATGCGCGGCTATCAGCACGCTGTTTTTTTAACCACAGATTAACACAGATGGCTTCACTACCGTTACGCGGTGGAACCCACTCTGACGAAGTGATCAAACTCAAGTTAGTGCTGGATAATCCGTTTCCGAATCCGTGTGAATCTGTGTTCATCTGTGGTTAACAAATTTTGGATTCGGATGAGCTATGGTTTTAGTTCGTGCGGAAGGGGTCGCTGAGGACGACTTGTTCGATGAGGTCGCGGAATCGGTAGTCGTCGGGGGCGGTCTTCTCGAGGATTTGATCGATCGCCGGGCGATCGAGGGCTTCCATGCGGCGGCCGCAGGCATAGGCGAGGAGTCGGTCGGTGAGCATGTGCGCGAATTGGTCCTGGCGTTCGACGAGGATGGACTTGAGCTCGGTGATGTCGCGGAACGCTTGATGGGAGGAGAGTTCGCCGGCCGTTTCGATGGGCACGTCTTTGCGGTAGTGGGTGCGCCAGCGGCCGATGGGATCGAAGTTCTCCAGGGCGAATCCAGGTGGGTCGATTTTGCGGTGGCACTCGTAACAGGCGGGGTTGTCGCGATGTTTGATGAGCAGCTCACGCATCGATTTTGCGCCGCGCACGTCGGGATCGATGGCGGGCACGTTGTCGGGCGGAGGCGAGGGCGGGGTGCCGAGGATGTTTTCCAGGATCCAGACGCCACGAATGACGGGTGAGGTTTCCACGCCGTTGGCGGAGACCGTGAGCACACTGGCTTGGCCCAAGAGACCGCCGCGGCGGCGATCGGGCAGGCTAATGCGTTGGAAGCTATGAGCGAGCTCACTGGGCACGGCTTCGGGCACGTCATAGAGCGTGGCCAGCGCGCGGTTGGCGAAGGTGTAGTCGGCGTCGAGGAAGCGCACGATGCTGGCGTTGCGGTCGAGTAAATCGCGGGTGAACAAGCGGGTTTCCTGCTTCATGCCGGCTTGCAGGTCGTGGGCGAAATAGTCCGGGAAAGTTTGGGCGTCGGGCGCCATATCGCCCAAGCTGCGCAGGTTGAGCCAGGCATCGGTGAAGGCATGCACAAACGCATCGGCGCGGGGGCTGGCGAGGAGACGACGCACTTGGGCGACCAGCGTCTCGGGCTCGAGGAGGGATCCATCGGCCGCGGCGGTGAGCAGGGTTTCGTCGGGCGTGGTGGACCACAGGAAATAGGAAAGCCGGGACGCGAGCGCGTAGGCATCAAGTTCGCGGGTCGGTGCGTCCGGGTCGACGGGCTCGACCAGGTAAAGAAAGGCGGGGGAGCAGAGGGCGGCTTTGATGCCATCAAGCAGGGCTTGGCGGGGGGAGTGTCCGGCTTGGAGCCGAACGTCCACGACGTCCATCAGGCGATCGATTTCGTCGACCCGCGCTGGACGGCGGTAGGCCCGGGCGGCAAAGGCGGCGAGGGTTTGGCGCATGCCGGGTGGGTCGAGGGGGCGGTCGGCCAGAATGAGCTTTTGGCTGGGCGTGGGCCAAGCGGGATCGAGGGGGCCCTCGATGGTCACTTCGTGGAGGCGAATTTGGGGGATTCTGCCGTAACGCATCACGACGGCGCGGGTTTCGACGATGCCGGTGGTGTCTCGCACTTCGACCGGGAATTGATCGTTATACTTGCGCAGGACTTTGGCGTAGGTGTTGCGAATACTGAGCGCGCCGTTGGGGAAAATAAACCGGGGCGTGAAGCCGCGATCCAACCACACGCGAAAGGTGACCCATTGCTTTTTGTTGTCGGGTAAGACGACATCGCCGAGGATGGGCTGAATCGGCTGTGGCTCGTGCAAGGGGCTGACGGAGGCGAGTCCCGGCACGACGCCGAGTCGGAAGGGTTCGGCGGGGTCGGACCCAAATATCTCGGGGTCGTAAGGGTGATCGCGATTCAAGGCTTCGGCCAGGACACGGATCTCGTAGTAGCCGTCGGCCGGAACGCCGTCCTTGAAGGCCAGCAAAGGGGCAAATCCGCCTTCGTGTTTGTCGGAATTCATGCCTTCGTAGAGGACCATGAATTTGTTTTGGTGGACCTTGGTGTGGGAGTAGCGGAGCTCGGGTTGTTGGGTGAAGTCGTCGGTAAATCGCCACTTGCGGGCAGGCGG
>CAXBOL010000760.1:0-3010 GCA_963977295.1 uncultured Opitutaceae bacterium | reverse complement strand
GAATGCAAAACGTGCTCTCAGTGCTCATGCATTGCTTCACGATCGCCTGTGTGGCCTCCGTGCTATGGGTAATCGGTCTTTACAGTTTGGCGTTTTCAGAGGGAGGCGGCTGGATCGGTGACCTTAAACACCTCGGACTTCGTGGCATCGGTATGGATGATCTCGCCGGACGCACTTACCCCGAGACCGTGTTTGTGATGTTTCAAATGACGTTTGCGATCATCACCCCGGGATTAATCGTGGGCGCATTCGTGGAGCGCCTCAAATTTAGCGCGATGATCCTCTTCACCGTGCTTTGGCTTATTATCGTGTATGCCCCGGTGACGCACTGGGTTTGGGGCGGCGGCTGGATGCAACAAATGGGCGCACTCGACTTAGCCGGCGGTATCGTCGTCCACGCTACGGCCGGTATCTCGGCCCTTATCCTCGCCAAATTCGTCGGCCCGAGGCTCAATTTCCCTCGCCACGTGCATCCTCCGCACAACCCCGGCATGGTGATGATCGGCGCGTCGATGCTCTGGGTCGGGTGGTTCGGGTTCAACGCGGGCAGCCAAGGCGGTGCCAATGCCGCCGCGGGTATGACCATGTTGGTCACTCACATCTCCGCCGCCGTCGCCAGTCTCACGTGGATGATCATCGAATGGCGTAAAGCTGGTAAGCCTGGGCTCGTCGGCATTGTTACCGGCATGGTCGCCGGTCTCGCGACGATCACCCCCGCTTCCGGCAACGTCGGCCCCATGGGCGCCATCATTATTGGATTTCTGGCCGGGTTGGTGTGTTACTTCGCCTGCGGATTCATCCGGCAAAAGCTCGGGATCGACGACGCCCTCGATGTGTTTGCCGTGCACGGGGTCGGTGGAATCATGGGCACCCTGCTACTCGCTATCTTCGGCACATCGACATTCGGGGGCTTCGGCGTCGAAAACGCCGGCGCGCAACTTCTCATCCAACTTAAGGCCGTGGGATTCACCCTGCTCTGGTCCGGCGTGGCGACCGTGATTATTATCTACATTATCAAAGCGACCGTCGGACTGCGCGTTTCCACCGAAACTGAACATATGGGTCTCGACCAAGCCGAGCATGGTGAGACAGCCTATCACTTGGAATAACCCCTGACCCCGAACCTCATCATGAAACTCGTTAAAGCCATCATCAAGCCCTACAAACTGGACGAAGTCCGCGAGGCCCTCACCGCCATTGGCGTAACCGGTATGACTGTGACCGAAGTCAAAGGCTTTGGCCGCCAAAAGGGGCACACCGAAATCTACCGGGGCAGCGAATACGTCGTCGACTTTCTCCCCAAGACTCACGTCGAACTCGTGGTGGCCGATGACCTTGTGGGACAAACGATCGAAGCCATCACCAAGGGAGCCAAAACCGGCAAAATCGGCGACGGCAAAGTCTTCGTCGCCGACTGCGAACTCGCCGTGCGCATTCGCACCGGCGAATCCAACGAAGAGGCGATCTAAGCTCCAACCCCGGTTTGATTGAGACCCACGTCCCCCCCTAATGATCCATTCAGAGCAGTGCAATAAGAGAACTTTATAATTCATTACCATGTAGTTATGAAATTATAGATTCCCTCTATTTCTTCCGGCACGATCTGGTTGTTTGGGGCCATTGGGACTGGACTTTAACGCAAAGCCGGAAAGACACCAAGAGCGCCAAAAGCAATTCATCAGTCTGACTTTGCGTGCTTAGCCGCTTGGCGACTTTGCGTTAAGTGGAGTCTAATTTGAATGAGCTGACGGCATAGGAGGCTTCATCCCCGGTTGCTCGTTCAGGGCCCAATCGTAGTCGCTGTATCGAATCCTCCATGCTGACGGCTGCGTCTCAATGAGGGCAGCATAGCTGGGTTTGAGATACGGCGCGACGAACTCTATCACCGCCTGGTCATTGGGCCCAAAGTCTTCCCTGAACCAAGAAAAAATCGGCGACAGCGTAGCTCGCGCGGTCTTGAGGTCGAATCGGTTGCTGCGCTGGTCGTTAAGAAACTGACGCGCCTGCTCGTCCAGTTGTCCGTCCAAACGTTCAGCCACGTAAGCCTCGGCGCGCAGCGGTGGACAGGATATCGCCGCACACACGATGGCGAAATGAATCCGCGGTTCCTGGAATCGTTTTCGCAACACTTCGTGCTCGATTTCATTGAGCGTCATTTCCTTGCCGCCGACTTTGGCGAAACGCACATCCCACGGGGTGCGCTTGAGCAACCACCCGATGATCCGACCTCCCGTGCCGATCTCGTGGATACTATGGACCGGATAATGATCCGCCACCAACTTCAGCGTATAGGCATTGTAGGCGTTGATCCAAAACGCCAACTGCTCCGCTTCAGTAGGAAGCGAATCTGGATCGGTGGCATCGAGCTGAGCCAGGTAACGGTCGAGTCGGGGCTCAGTCTTAAGCGCCACATAGTCGACTAATCCGCTTCGCACGTGAGCCGCCAACACCTCCGTGAATAATGCGTGATCGATGGATGCGCTCTTCGCCGTCGCGGCCAATGCCACCAGCCCGATGAGGAGTCCCAAGGTGTAGTTTTTCATGGTCATCTCCGCTTGAGTTGGTCCGCCGAAGGATAGTGTCCCGCGAGTTTAAAAGGATCTCCACCCACCAAAAAGCGGAGCAACAACCAGGCGTTCGAAACTTGCTGACGCACCGCCCCCCGCGCCCGAAACCTCCGCGCGGACGTAGTGACCGTGGCATCCAACACCGAAACAGACTGACGACGCCGCGCCCGCCTAAGCAGATCAACGTCTTCAAACAAGGGCCAGGGCTGAAAACCGCCAAGCTCATCATAATAGGATCTGCGAATCAAAATCCCCTGATCGCCAAATCGCGTAAACACGCTGTCGAAACGGGTCCACCAAACACTGAGACGGAGAAACCAATCGGCTTGATCAAACTCCAACTGAAACGTCGCGACCAGGGCATTGGGGCGAAGACAAAAATCATCGGCAACGCGTGCTGCCGCCGGAGTCACCAAGGTGTCAGCATGTAAAAAAAGTAACCA
>CAXBOL010000759.1:0-3016 GCA_963977295.1 uncultured Opitutaceae bacterium | reverse complement strand
CGAACGGCCTGGTCTCTGTGCCCTCTCGAGGATGGCTTCTCTGCGCGTACTATGAACTTGTTTGCTGTGCTGATGCTGACCTTTGGCACGGGCGTGGGCAGTGGATTGTTCCGGGACGGACACCTCGTGCCCAACACGGAGCTGGGCCACTTGCAGTGGCGGGGGCGCTCGGTGGAGAAATGGGTCGCGGCATCGGTGAAGGATCAAAAGAAGTTGAGCTACGCGGAATGGGGCGGCCGCTTGAACACCTATTTGGATCTGGTGAAAACGATTTTGAATCCCGACCTGATCATCATCGGGGGCGGCATCAGTGCGGATCACGCGAAGTGGATGAAACACGTTAAGATCAAAACCGAAGTGGTGCCCGCGCAGTTACACAATGGGGCGGGGATCGTGGGGGCCGCTCTGGCTTTTGTCCGCTGATGGCGGCGACGCCAGAGATGCGCCGGAGGAGGACGGGGTGATCAACTCCGCCGCACCAGTGCGCATCGTGGGTCAGGGATTGGCGGGCACGATGTTGGGGGGGGCGCGAACCTGGGAAATTTACACGCATTTGGAGCGTGAATTGGCGTGTCCGTTGGTGAGGGAGCTGCGGATCCGTCGATTGTTTCGCAGCGAGAAAGAGCGGACGACGATGCAGGCGCGATTGGACAGACCTGAAGTCGCCACTTGGGTGGAATCGGCGGATGCGGACGGATTGTGGATGCGCGGGGCGTTTCAAGTGGATACCGCGGCCTTGATTGGGGCGATGCGGCGGCGCTGGGTGGCGAAAGGCTGGCTGGTCGAGGCGGAGGTCACGACGCGGGATGACAAAGACTGCCCGACAATTTGGTGCGTGGGCGCCGGGGTGCGGGAGCATGCGGTGGGCGTGGCGGCGTGGGAATTGTCCAAAGGCGAACTGCTGTCCGGTCACATGATGGGAATCGACGAGGAAGTGGTGTTGAACGATGGCCAATGGATTTTGCCTCTCGGAGCCGGTCGCGTGCGGGTGGGGGCGACCTTTATCCGCGATGACTTGAGCTTGGCGCCAAGCGGGCAGGGGGGAGAGGAACTGTGGGCGGCAGCGCGAAGATTGAGCAAGGTGCCGTTGACGGACGTCACCGTGGATGTCGGGTTACGAGTCAACGTGCCTCGCCGCCGTCCGGTGGTGGGTTGGACTGATGAGGGCAAACGGGTAGGGATCATCGCCGGGCTCGCGGCCAAAGGTGCCTTGTGGGCGCCGGTTTTGGCCGAGCAGTGGGTGGCGGACGATTTGGACGGCGGACAGCTTGAAATCGAGACGAGACCCGGGCCACGGCGGCGAATTTAAGGGAACGAACCTTCCCTTTGGGCGGATCGGAGCTACCGTTCGTCGCAAGAAAATACGGTTTAGTCGCATTAACTTTCTCTTTCGCCTCAATTTGCCCACGCCAGCTATGCAGGATACGATGATGGAATCTCGCTACACGAAGTGGATTGCTTTGATCGCTGTGTGGGCAGCGGTGGGCATGGTGCTGAGCACAGAGGTCTATTTCACCGTGCGGGTGACGCGGCCCGAGATCGCATTTTGGGATGTGCTGGCCTCGCAATACGCTCGGGTGGCGATGTGGGCGTTGCTCACGCCGATGGTGCTCTGGATGCGTAACGTCGTGCCGCTCAAGTCGGGACGCTGGGTGGGCGGCGTGGGGTTTCACTTGGTGCTGAGTTTGGGAATTATGTCGGGCTATTACCTCGCGCGCATCGCGTTTTTGGTGGCGCAGCAAGGGGAACCACTGTCCGACTTTTGGCAGATCGCTTGGGATAATTTCTTCGGCCGCAATCTCATCGATGTGGTCTTTTATTGGGCGATTATTGGCGCGGGATACACGTTTGAGATTTATCGCAAATTCAAGAACGAGCAGATCAAGGGTGCCCAGTTGGAGTCGCGACTGATCCAAAGCGAACTGAGCGCGCTGAAGCAGCAGCTCCACCCGCACTTCCTCTTCAATACGATGAACACGATCGCCGTATTGGTGCGCGAAAAACGGAACGATGATGCGATTAGTTTGTTGTCGAAATTGAGCACTCTGTTGCGCATCTCGCTCGATAGCTCACGGGTGGAGGAGGTCACGGTGCGGCAGGAAATGGCGTTTCTCGAACGCTACATCGATATCCAAAAAATGCGGTTTGAGGATCGGCTCTCGGTGCATACGGATATTTCGGCGGAGGCATTGGAATCACGTATTCCCAATCTGCTTCTGCAACCGCTGGTCGAGAACGCGATATTGCACGGCGTGGCTCCGAAGAATGGTCCGGGGTTGGTGACCGTGGCCGGAAGCGTCTCGGAGGGGAGGCTGTATTTGGAAGTTTCAGACGATGGCATGGGCATCGATGACGCCCGGGTGTCGCGTTCGCGCGAAGGGATCGGGCTGTCGACGACACGGGAGCGACTTTCGCGGATTTACGGTTCGGCCAGTCAATTGGTGCTTAAAAGTGAACCCGGCAAAGGCACCACCGTTTCCATCGTTTTACCGTGTCGGGTTTAGCCCGATGATCCCCGTGTGTTTTTCGACCTAATCACTCCTGTTCAACTTCTGATTCCCAAGCATCATGTCCAACTCTCCGTTTTCCTCTCCGTTTAGAGTCATGGTAGTCGACGACGAACCCGCGGCACGCCGGGGCGTCAAGTTGCTGCTGGGCGACGAATCTGACATCGTGGTGATTGGCGAAGCCGGTGACGGAGAAAATGCGGTCAAACTCATTAAGAAACACAAACCCGACATCCTGTTTCTCGATATTCAGATGCCGGGGCGCGACGGGTTTGACGTGCTCAAGCAACTGGACGCGGGCGAACGCCCGGTGGTGATCTTCGTCACCGCCTTCAACGAGCATGCCTTGAAGGCGTTTGAGGTGCACGCGGTGGACTATCTGCTGAAGCCGTTCGATGACGAGCGGTTCAAGGCGTCTTTGATGCGGGCTCGCGAGGCAGTGCGGTCTCGAGCCACGTTGGCGCTCAATGCCAAGGTCGATCAACTAATTGCCCAGTTTGAAGGGGGCG
>CAXBOL010000758.1:0-3021 GCA_963977295.1 uncultured Opitutaceae bacterium | reverse complement strand
GCCCAAGACCAGCGCCTTCCGCGTATTGAATCGTCTTGGCTTTCGGGCTCTGAAACGCCAGATCGTGACCGGGGAGGGTGAAGCCCATGAGTGCCTTGGCGTCAATGGAGGTGCCGGTATGGTTAAACCGTTTGTTGATTTCGTCGGCGGTTTCGGGAACCAAGAAATTGAGCGTGATCATGAGAAAAGAAGAATTGGTATGATTGAAGTTTAGATGAATGCACTCGAACCGGCGGAATGTCGGAGGATCGGGACGAGACGGAGCGAAGTCCGGACCGGACGCCGCAGCCGGGAAGCAGAATTGTCCGGCGAAGGGGAAGGTCGGCGTAGTGAAGAATCGTTTCGATCTTCCGGTGCGTACCGGTCCCTCAAGAGCCGGAAACGTCGTGGCGGCTTGCCGCCGCGTGGTTTCACTGGTCACTGCAACGGTAACTTCCGCCTGAGCGAATATGCTATGAGTCAGATTTCCGCGGGAGCGGATATCCAGAGAATCGATGGCGATTTGGGCATCGAGTTGATCGATGAAATTTACCAACTCGAACCAGTCCAAACCCTGACCCTCGTAGTGATACCGCATTCGGTCGGAAGCATCGCTTCCGAATCGACTCGTCGCGAATGACCACCCACCGGAGCGCTAATAGCAGGAGGAGGAATACCGGCCTCAAGCTTCGCAACCCGAGCGTGCAGCGTGTCCCTCTTTGTTTCGGTGGAGATTGTTGGGCGGATGCTTAAGCTTCGTAAATTAATGAGGTAGAGAAGAATAAAATCAGATGCCCCGAGTGTTAGATTTGTGCCGTCTCGAGAATTTCTCTGCGGCAATGTAGTCTCAATTCAGGCTTGTAAAACATATGGGTTTATGGGAATATATTCGGAATGATTGGATTCGATGTACCCTGTTCAGTGGTGAGAGGCGCGATGGAGCATTTCCGTGAGCGTATGCATGTGGGGGACTACCTTATCCAAAAAGTGCAGGTGGAAATGATTCGATTTGCTGCGGAGGAAAAACGGCTCGGATTAACCGGGGTTTGGCAGCTTAATAATTACGAGAATCTTTGCCGAGGGGAGTATCCGATTTCGGGACGACAGCCGATGGTTGGAAACAAAGCTGGGCATCAGAGGGAGTGTTCTAATAGCCAATTTACGCCTTCGATAGACGTTTCGATACGGCACTCGCGTGTCATCTATTCTGAAGTCCACCTTCGCGGTAGGCGAGAGACTGTCATTTTCGGCGTAATGGAGGAATCACCCGTGATCCGAAAGGTTAGGAGACCGTGCAAGACCGCATGAATGACACGGAATCCAGTTCCGCCTTAAACGTGAAGGACATCCAGTCCGTCAGTTTCAAGACTACACCTTAGGATCGAACGGCGTGAGGTGGGAAGTCTGGCGCGATAATCGGTTGGTTCACCGATGTATCGATAACAGGAAGTCGGAGCTGGGAACAGGGAGGGAATTGTCGTGAGGCGATCCAACATTCTTCGGCTGGGAAAGGCAGAGTTCCTGACTGACACCGAATTACGGGAGGCAGAATCGTCTCCAGTTCACAGTCAGGGAATGTTGAAAACTGCTGAAGTGATGACCCTGTTGGGTTATCGCTGCCCAAAGGCATTCGGGAAACTCGTTAAAAACCAATGCATCCCCCACGTGCGCTTTAATGCTCGTGTAATCAGATTTCCACGACGTGGGCTAGAAGAATGGATTCGGAATCGAAGTTCGCAATAGCTCAGACCGAAGACTTTCTTCCTTTGCGCAAATTCTCGTTCGCGGCGATGCGCTGTGATTTAGAGCCAATCCATCCCTTCGCGCCGTTCTCGCTCGGTGTCTTTTGTCGAACGGCTGCAAAGTTTTTGCGGCAGTGGTCGGGGGTCAGCTCATTCCATTGCAAAGCAAGTGCATGCGGCACCGGGCGTCGGTAGTATTTGTCGATTTTTTCTACTGAAGTTCCTGCGTCGATCGCGACTTGATTTTTGTTTCCGGTTCGCTCGCATGCGTAGGAGATGTAGCTGTGACGAAATGCGTTCTCGGGTAGAATTAGTCCCGCCGAAATCGCAATTTCTCTCACTCGGTCCATGGCGAATTTTTGGCAGACGAATTCTCCTCGGGTTCCAATTGGAACTAGATTCAACCACTCGACGGCTGCCGGAGGCAGTGGAGTTCTGCGCCATGCAGGGGTATTATTTTTAGCGTTACTTACTTGCAGAAAGGGGAAGGTATTTAACTCGTCGGCCTGAGTGTAAATATCCCGCCAAAGTTGTCCACCTTTGGTGCTCTTAACGCGCTTACCGTGAATTTCGTCTGAACGCATTCCACAAAAACCGGCTAAAACGGTGGCAGCCAGATAATGGGGATGATAGTCATGCATATACATCAGCACCTTGGCGAAGACTTCCGGTGTGATGATACCCACTTCAGGAGAATTTTCGGCCGCTAGTTGGGTGTCATCAATTTCGAGCGTTTTGTCCTTGGGTAAGTGCTTATTCTTCCTGGCCCAAGAAAATAAGGCCCGCCATTTTTTCCGGTATGAGTTTCGCGTTACCCCATCGAGAAACTTAGCCAGCGCAGTGGTCAGTTCCGTGGTTTCAATCGTGTGAAGTTGTCGATTGGGAAATGCGTCAACGAGAGACTTGAGAGCGGAACCATAGGTCCGATCGTGCTGCTTACCTGCGTTCAAGCCTTCGTCGATAAATCTCTTCTTCGCGGCTGAGACTGAAATCGGCTTGCAGTCTTGATTCGCGGTGCGCCTTTCATGCGCCTTTTTCCATTCTCGAAGGGCTTGAAGAAGCGGATACCCATCTACTATCCGACGGGCAGCGACGAGTTCATCAGAATCAGACTGAGTCATCCCGAGCGTGTTGATTCGGCCCGCCCCGATTTTAGACAAGGCCAAGCGTAACTCTTCAGTTACAACTTTTAGGCTGGTGGATTGTTTTTCAAAACCTGCTGTCCGGGCCGTGTAGACGAAACCGGATGAAGCCCCTTTGTGTTTCTGCCGATAAATTTTCCCGGTGACTGCTCCGACGG
>CAXBOL010000757.1:0-3021 GCA_963977295.1 uncultured Opitutaceae bacterium | reverse complement strand
CAGAGTAGGGCTTTTGCACGTCAGTCTGCCCGACGGGCACCCGGACTTTCTCCCCTCCCGTTCACGTTCATTCACTTCGGGCCAAGTTGCGGGGCAACTGGACCATCTTCGCGCATTCGCGCTCCGTGCCCCTCTATCGCTCCCGTTCTGACCAATTTCAGCTTTTCAGCTTTCAGTCTTTCAGCTTTTCCCGGCCACCCCTTCGGGGCACGTCCTTACGGCCGCACCATTTGCGGTTTTGCCTGCCCATGTGGCGCCCGGCTCAACCGCCCTTCGTTTGCACTTCGGGCCAAGTTGCAAAGCAACTGGACCACCTCCGGCCTCTCGGCCTTCGCACACGCTCACGCGCTCCGTCAGACCTTCAGACGTTTCGACCTTCAGACATTCAGACTTTCTCACTTGCCCCCTTCGCCTCGCTGCTCTTTTCCCTTTCGGGCAACAGGGGTGCTTCCCATCCGCTCAACTCCGGTTGCCTCACACTTTTGCAACCATGTCCCTGATCCCCTTTTCCAGCCAACTTATTGCCGACGTCGGTATCTCCCTCGGAGACGAAGGCAAAGGTCGCCTCGTTCCTGAAGTATGCGAAGAACTCGCCGGCACGCCCCGCGCCGTTTCAACCGTGTTGAAGGTCAACGGTGGCGCCAATTCCGGCCACACCGCGGCTGGCGTGAAACTCAACCTGCTGCCTTCCGGCGTCGTTGAAAAAGATATCACGCACCTCGCCATCGGCTGCGGCGTCGTGGCGGATCCGTGCAAAATCTGGTGGGAAGCCGCCCCGCTCGAGCATAAAGGCTACGCCGTCATCAGCCGCCTTGCGATCGATGAGCGCACCATGGTGTCCGACCTCATTCACCGCCTGCTCGACCTCGCGTGGGAGCACTACCGCGTCCACGTGCTCAAAGAAGAACCGCGCGGATCCACCGGACGCGGTATCACCCCGGCCTACGCCGACGAGGTGAGCCAATGGCAAATCACCTATTCCGACTTCCTCGCGGGCCCCAACTACTACGCGCGCAAAGTCGCCCAGCGCGCCGATCGGGCCCTGCGCACCATTCAACACGTCTGCGAAGTCGATGCGGCCACCTTTGCCGGATTCTTCGATGTGCTCACCACCGCCGAGACCCGCGCCAATCAGGCCGCGATCGAAGCGGGGGTGATTCCCGCGACCGATTTCGACTTCACGCGCTTCCGCGGAGACTCTCCGTTCACCCTCAATCTCGAGGAGCTGATCAAGACCTACTGGGCCGCCGGCACCCGTCTTGCCCCCCAAATTTGCGAAGTGCGCGAGATCATCCGTCGAGAACTCGCGGCGGGCCGCACCATTTTGGGTGAATTCGGTCAGGCCTACTGGCTCGATAAACGCCATGGGTTTTCGCCCAACGTCACCGCGTCGCACACCTATACGCCGGAATTTTTTGAAAGCGCCGGCATCCCGGTCCAACGCGTGCACACCTTTGGCGTGGCCAAAGCCTACGACACGAAAGTCGGCACCCACACGTTCATCACGCAAATGGACGAAGCGCATCCGCTCACCGCGCTGTTAAAAAAACTCGAGTTCGGGTCCACCACCGGTCGTCAACGTATGGTCGGATGGTTCGACGCAGTGGAAAAAGGCGATGCCCTGCGCTACGGCGGATTTCAGGACATCATGATCAACAAAACCGACGCCCTCACCCATCGGGGCGATTGGAACGGCGACCTGTTGATCTGCATCGCCTATGAAGACGCCGCCGGCAAGCGCTTCGCCCACGTGCCCCGCAACGAAGCCATTCGCAAATCCCTCTCTCCGGTCTACTCGGCCCATCCCGGTTGGTCGGAAGACATTTCAAATATCCGCCGGTTCGCCGACCTGCCGCTAAACGCGAAATACTACATCGCAGCCATGTTGCGCACCACCCTCGAAGTCGCCTACGAGGGCAGCACCTGGCCCGCCGACGATGAACTGCCCAACCTGCGCTACCTCGGCGTGGGTCCCGAACCGTCTCAAATCATCAAAGACGTCCCGGCGACGGCCGACCTGGTCAAACTCCGCCCGGCCTAAACCCCAGCCGGTGCCGCGTTCTCAACCCCGTCTTCGTCGCCTAACAAATGACCACCGCTTTAGCTCCCAAGACGCGTGCGCGGTTCCCGACGATTTGTCCGGGCAGAGTTGCGCCCTGAGGATTCCATCGCTTGGTTTCCGGCCATGTCTACGACCTCCTATCCGATCAGCGCCTACGTCGAAACGCTCGGCGTCCGATATTTCGCCCGCATGTTGAGCAAAATTCGGCTCCACGCCACCGGATCGCTTCATCCCGATTTCGTCGAAAACATGGGCGGCGGCCTGGATCTTCGTTTGTGCGATTTTCTGCGCGTCGACTACGCCGAGCTTGCGACCCAAACCCTCGCTACCACATCGGACGAGGAGGTCCTGAACTGGGCGTTCGGCCAAGGACGCGAACTCAACGAAACTGACAAATTGCTGTGGAATCACTACGTGACCAAACTCGGCTGGCGCGACCAAGTGTCAGAGTCGCTCGCCAATCGCAAACTCAGCAGTGGGCTCCAAGATCGGGATGACATCATGACGATGATCGAATACTTCGAGTACGACGAAGGTCGTAAATCGTAAGGCATGCCGGGAGCAGTCAGCCCGGTTGGGTGGAGCGGATTATGAGAGGTAGGAGCCGTGCTTGCACGCGATGAACCCGGTGGCAATGACAGATTGATTCCGGGTAGGGCGTGACCGCCCACCTTCGCCAAGGCTTCGGCGGACAGGCTGGGCGCGCCGCCGGCTGACGGGTGACTGATTGGTGGCAGATTTTTGGAAAAGCTGAAAACTGAAAGCTGAAAGACTGAAAGGTCGGAGAGCGGTGTCGGTGTATTTGGGAGTGGATCTTTCGAGAACGAGAACGAGTAAGAGTAAGAGAACGATTGGTAGGGCGTGACCGCTGGGCGCGCCGCCGGCTGACGGGTGACTGATTGGTCTTAAATACCGCAGTTGAAGTGGGTCACTGAGGTCACCGAGAATTGCACAGAGTT
>CAXBOL010000756.1:0-3035 GCA_963977295.1 uncultured Opitutaceae bacterium | reverse complement strand
TCACAAGGAGGAAAGCATCCTCTATCCGATGATTGACCAGATCACTGATGACGGGGAACGGGCCCAGATTTTTGTTGAAATGGATAAACGCGCTTAAGCCGGCCGGAGGCCGCCGTCGCTCGCCAACCCTCTTATTGAAACCAAACTCATCAAACTCAAATTATGCAAAACATCACACCTGAAACTACTGTTGGCGAAATCGTCCGCGCCGTGCCCGCCCGCTCGCGCATTTTCGAGAACCTCGGCATTGACTACTGTTGTGGCGGCAAGAAACCACTGACGGAAGTCTGTCGCGCTAAGAACCTCGATCCCTCCACCGTGGTTGCCATGCTGGCCGCGCTCGACGGCGGCGCGGAAACACCATCCGGCAATCCCGACTCGATGAGCCTGACCGAATTATGTAATCATATCGAAGTCGTGCATCACGGCTACCTTCGCGAGGAATTGCCGCGCCTGGATTTCATGACGCGCAAAGTGGCCGCCGTTCACGGCGATCACGAACCGCGTCTCTTGAAAGTGCGGCAGGTGTTTGAAGCCTTCAACGCCGAGATAACGGCGCACACGCTGGAGGAGGATAAGACAGTGTTCCCGGCCATCCGCCAATTGGATTCCGCCAACGGCGACAAGGCGACCGCTGCAACCCAACTTAAGGAAGCATTTGCCAAACTGGAAGCCGAGCACGAAGACGCCGGCGCTGCGCTGGCCCAATTCAAAGCGTTGACCGACGACTACACGCCACCCGAGTGGGCCTGCAACACCTTCCGCGCACTCTACGACGGACTGGAAAAATTGGAAAAGCAAACGCACTTGCACGTCCACAGTGAGAACAACGTGTTGTTTCCCAAGGCGCTGGCGGCGGCGTAGTCTGCCATGAATCAGCCGCCGAAAAAGCTGCCCCTGGTGTATGCCTGTTCGGGCGCGTCCAGCGCCGCGCAGATGGCCAATCATCTCGCGGTCAAGTTGGACCGGTTGAGAGTCGCCGAGATGTCGTGCATTGCGGGGGTGGGCGGTGACGTGAAACCGCTGGTGCGCACGGCTAAATCCGGTCGCCCGATCATCGCGCTCGACGGCTGCCCGCTGCAATGTGCCGGGCACATTCTCAAGCGTCACGGTCTCAAAGCAGACCAGCATTATGATTTGAGTAAAATGGGCGTGAGCAAGAAATACCACGAGGACTTCGACCCCGCGCAAGCGGCGCAGTTGCTTCAGCAGATTCAGCAGGATCTCCCGTCGGCCGCGACGTCGGCACAGACCGCATCGCCCACACTTACGCGTCGGCCGGACGCCACGGAGAGACGCGGCGCGAGACGTCGAGCCCCCGGTGCCTCCTTTACGAATTCAATGACGAGTAACCAGACCTCCCACTGAATCCTCATGAACTTGCAGATCAAACGCGCCTACGAACCCGCCGCCCCCACCGGACGGCAAGCGATACCTTGTGGACCGCCTCTGGCAGCGCGGAATAAAGAAGGAGGCACTGGCTCTTGACGGCTGGCTCAAGGACGTCGCGCCCAGCAGCGAGCTGCGCCTCTGGTTCGGCCAAGATGTAGCACGTTTGGTCGAGTTCCGTCGACGCTATTTGGCGGAATTGAAATCGAACGCAACCGCCCTCAATCCGGTGCGCGAAGCGCTTCAGCATGGATCGGTTACCCTAGTTTATGCCGCGCAGGACGAGGCCCACAATCAAGCCGGGGTGCTGCGTGAATTGCTTTCAACTTCCTCCCCGCGCTCGAACCCATTTGGCCCGGAATCTCGCCGAACCCAGACCTCCTCCCGGTGCTAAAGGCGCGCTCAAACTGTTACCATGATGGAACCAAGCTCGCGATCCACCCGGACCGCGCATCGCACCATGGCTCTCGAAGCACATCGGTGGGCGAGGATCGACGACGGCCGGGCTCCCTCGGCCTTCGGTATCGAGAACCTTACGAATCCGTTTACTGACTTTCAACCACTGCGAGCAACCGGATGGCCACCGAGGCCTACACCGCCGCCTAAACCGATGGACCGCACCGATAACACTCAATCCGCCCCAACGATGATATTGGGCGAAGTGGCCTCCTCCGGTCTGGCCAGGGGGCGCGCGCTGCGGTGTGACTGTGCCAAACGGAGGGTCACTCCCCGCCGACAAATCGCCGAGGCCGACACTGAATCGGAACTCGCACGATTTGATGAAGCGGTTGCCGCTGTTGAGAAGAAATTACAGCGCGTGCAGGCCGGAGTCCGAAACGCGCTCGGAAGCACCGAAGCCGCAATTTTTGAAGCACAAATCCTGTTGGTGCGAGACGTGGAACTCCGGCGAGCCGTCCACGACGTGTGCCTCGTCAAACGAATGAATGTGGAGGCCGCGCTTGACGAAGCCATCCAGCGACTGGCCGCTGTGTTTGATCAGCTTGTAGATGTCTATTTTCGGGAACGGGCCGCTGATCTGCGCGAAGTGGGAAAGCGTCTCCTTGACCATCTGGCAAGCCGGTCGTTTTCAGAACTCCCGGCGGATCCAGAAGGGAGCGTGCTGGTCACGAATGAATTGTTCGCTTCCGTGGTGGCGCAGTTGGAAGGTCGTGGGGTGAGGGGCTTGATCGTGGAGCGACGCGGCCTGACGGCCCATGCGACGATTCTCGCCCGTGCTCTTGGTATCCCCATGCTGGTAAACGTGCCGCATGCCATGGAAAAAATTTCCGCGGGCGATCTCCTGATCGTGGATGCTCTGGCGGGGCGCGCATTCATCAACCCAAAACCGGACATCCTTCTGGTCTACGATCGATTGGACGCCGATTTGCAGGCCCACCAGAACGCTCTGGACGACTTGGTTGACCTCCCGGCCATGACCGCGGATGGCGTTGAGATCAAGCTCTCGGCCAATATCGGTCAAACCGCTGACGCGGAGGTTGCCTCGCGTGTTAGAGCTGATGGCGCCGGACTGTATCGCACAGAATTCGCATTCCTGGCTCAGGACAATTTCCCTTCGGAAGCCGAGCAATACCGCGTTTACCGGGCTACGGCCGAGCACCTGCAACAAGGCGAATTGGTCATCCGCT
>CAXBOL010000755.1:0-3036 GCA_963977295.1 uncultured Opitutaceae bacterium | reverse complement strand
AAAGAACACAATCCCCTCGTCGCGGAAGGGGGGCTTCCGTTCGCCGTCCAGCTCGATCACATGGATAGGAATGTTGTGCCCGGAATTGGGGACTGGCCAGAATCGGTTTGCCTCTCGGCGGGGCAAAGCCAAGACGACGTTTTGGGCATGATAGGTGGTTTTATCACACCGCACCAAAAAACCGCCGCCGGGCAGCTTGGACAACTCGTCAACGGCTTGCATCCGGATTCGGTGGTGCCAGCCCTTAGGCATCTCCTCACAGCAACGGCTATGATCGGCGACATAGGTCCGGCAAATGAGAGGCATCAGGTTGTCCAGATAGTGAAACGCATTGGATTGATCGTATTCAAGGAATCCGGTGCTAAAGAACAGCGGGCCAAAAAAGAGATCGTTCACTTCTTCCAACCCAAGTTTTTCGACAAAACGTTTGGCCGGTGTTTTGACGTGTTCCATCAGCACGGGATCAGAGGCCAGAATGTCCATTTGTTGCTCATGCAGCGCCCGACGGCGCAGTATCCTGATGCGGTGGCGAAAATCGCGCAGGACGACGAGCAAGCGCAGGAGAGATGCGGACGATTGCAGCGTCCTCAGCGTGTAAAAATTTGCGAGCCGTCCTTGGTGAAAGAAGTAGCACTCGTTCGTGCGAATCCGTTTTCCTCCTCCCATGATCGGTAAAACGTTCTCGTAGTCGGAAGTCACATAACTTGCCCCGTAGTTTATCTGGTGCGATTGCGAAGTGAGCATTCGCCCTCCCATTTCCTTGGTCAGAAGAATGAAATCCTTGCCGTGTGCATGCAACGTCCTGCCACACGCCATGCCTGAGACCCCGCCGCCAATAATGATAGTGTCAATGCAGTCCACGGCTCGTCTCCTTTTTGCTGGGGGTGAATCGCTCCCTGAATCGGGCAAATGCGGGCAGAACGCTATTGAGCACGTTGAGCGCGATATTGATGACAAGGATTGGATCGAGTGTTTTGAGCATTAAGGCCAGTGTAAGTTCCCCTTTGATCAGGCGGAAAAAGTCCCGATCGGTCATTTTGGCGAAGTTGGCGAGCCAGCGGTCGATTTCCTCGTTCCGCATTCCGTGCAGATAAACGAATCTCACCATCTCGTGCATGCGGTAGTAGCGGCCGTGTTGTTCGTGGAATGCCTCTGCGAAGGGTTCGAGATCCCCCTTGGAAAAGCCTTTCGCTGCCACAATCATCCGGTGCGCCAGCCGGGCGCTGTCAAGTGCTTGCCGAAATCCTTCCAGGGTCACTGGCGTGCCGAATCCCCCGGCATCCCCGACGGCGAGAAGATGATTGTGCACGCGGTGGGAGACGGCACCTCCGGGACCAAATCGCCCATAGCCATAGGTCACCCGTGCTTGGCGAAACCACTCTCGCTGCGGACCCACTCTCGTCATGGCCGCCATGACCCGTTTTTTGAGGTTCGTCAGGTTGCTGGCGGACTCGGGCCAGAAATCGGCCCAGCCGTATTGTGCCGTGTCACGCGAGAGGACGTAGATCCAACCCCCACTATTCGAAACCCGGAAATCCATGATGAATGAAGCCTCGTCCACGACCGGAATGTCGCAGCCCTCCAATTCAACTACGTAAGACAGGCCCGCCTTATTTCGGGTTTGATAACCCAAAAGGGCATGGACGATCTGGGCGCACCCCGAGGCGTCGACGACCAGTCGGCCATGATAGGCATGGTGGCGGTCCTTCAATATGATGCCATCGTGAACTCTTTTTGCCTGCCTCAAATCGATCCCGGTATTTATCGTTACGCGTTGAAATTTTAGCGACTGAGCCCAGCGCTGGCAGTCGATCAGGCACATGATTTTTTCAGAAGTGCGGGAGGCCTTCACTGTCGGTCCGTAAAACGCCCAAGTGTGGAAGTATCGGACGATGTGGTCGTGCAACCCGTGCTCCAGTGCCGTTTTCGTAAACGTCCCGAAGGTATGCGGTTCGATGGTTACCTCCCGCTTCTTCTCGATTAAAAGAACGCGCAAGGGGGAGGAATCGAGCAACTTGGCTAGCATGAGCCCCGAAACCCCGACTCCCACAATGATCACGTCGTAAGACTCCTTCATGACATTTGACTATAAAAGTGGACTCAAGAGTTGGGCTGCTGACTCGAGGCAGGTTTTCCAAGCCGATTGGTTAGTGAGATTCTTCAAGTGAAGCTCCCGACTTTGGAGCAGATCGGCTTCGAAACACTGCGCCAAGGCCGCATTGAGTTCCTGCGATTGAATGAAGCAACTGAGTTCGAAGTTGAGCCGGAAGCTGCGCGAGTCCGCGTTGGCACTGCCGACGAATGAGGTTTGATCGTCGATCACCAATGACTTGGTGTGAAGGAATCGAGGTTCGTATTCGAAGACGCGGACGCCATCGTGCATCAGTTCCGGCAAGTGGGCCCGTGCGGCCAATCCCAACAAATCGAACGACGGGCGACAGGGCAAAAGGAGACGAACGTCCACTCCTCGTTGCGCGGCCCCGCGCAACGCCGTCGCGATCGAGGAACTCGGGATGAAATAGGGAGTCGTCAACCAAAGTCGCTGCTGCGCTCCGCAGATCGAAAGAAAAAAGCCGTCATGAACCCGATTCGACGATCGATCAGGTCCGCTCGCAATTACCGTGCAGAGCCCGTGAAGTCCTTTAGCGTTCGCGACAAATTCACCAGGGATTTCATCCAATACTTCGTCGCAGGCAAATCCCCAGTCTTCTCGAAATACCTCATCGAAATTGCGCACGACAGGACCTCGTAACTGGAGCATGAGGTCCCTCCAATCGTGCTCATACTCCGCGCCGATATTCATGCCGCCCGTGAAAGCGGTATCGGAGTCCACAACCGGGATAGGAAACAATGAACTTCTATGCCGGTCAGACGCATGCGAGGTGCGACCTGGCGCAGGAACACTCCACTGCCAAATTCGTCTACCAGGACCCGCACCTTTACGCCTGCGCGAGAGCGGTCCATCAGCTGTTCGGCCAGACGCATTCCCGTCTCGTCGACCTGCCAGATATAGAACAAGAGCCGAATTTCCGAACG
>CAXBOL010000754.1:0-3038 GCA_963977295.1 uncultured Opitutaceae bacterium | reverse complement strand
GTGCTTGATCTCAAGACGAAGATGCGCGACGTGCATCCCGACATCCTGACCCTGCCGCAGTATTTTAAACAGCAGGGCTACACCACGGCCGGGGTGGGTAAGATCTTTGATCCGCGTTGCGTCGACGGCCGTAAGACGGGCGATGCGGTGTCGTGGTCGGTCCCTTACGATGAAAATCCTTCCGCCATAGGTGTGACTGCGATCAATGAGGGCAAGGTCGTCACACAGGCAATCGATGCGCCCGACGAGGCCTTCGTGGACGGTCGCATTGCGCGACGCAGTCTCGAGTTTATGCGGGAGTTTTCCGGCGCGGAAAAGCCGTTCTTTCTCGCCGTGGGGTTCAAGAAGCCGCACCTGCCCTTTGTCGCGCCGCAGCGATATTGGGACCGCTATGATCCGGCCGCGATTTCACTGGCGGCGTTTCAGGAGGAAGCGGCAGGCAACTCCGGTTTCGGCTACTGGAACAGCAATGAAATTCGTGGCTATGGCGGGGTGCCGGAGGAAGGTGCGTTTGAGCCCGAACTGCAGCGCCACCTCATCCACGGTTACCTCGCGTGCACCTCGTGGATCGACGATCTAGTGGGGCGCCTGACGACCGAGCTCGATGCGCTCGGTCTGCGCGAAAATACGATCATCGTGTTGTGGGGCGATCATGGCTGGCACTTGGGCGATCACGGCTTGTGGGGGAAACACACGGTCTTTGAGTCGGCCATTCGCGCTCCGCTGATCATCGTTGACCCGCGTCAGGCGGTGACGGTGAAGACGGAGGCCCCGGTGGAGTTTACCGATATTTTTCCGACCCTCTGTGAGTTGGCCGACCTGCCGCGTCCGGCGGCTCTGCAAGGCGTGAGTCTCGTGCCGGCCCTGAGTGACGCGACGGCGCGGCCGCGGCCCGTCAGTATTGGCTATCACCGTAGCAAAGGGGCGGTGGGCTATTCGGTGCGCAGTCCCGGTTACCGTTATGTGGAGTGGATCGATCCCAAGTCGGCGCAAGTGGTGGGGCGGGACCTGTTTGACTTCGGCGCGGATCCGTTGGGCAAACGCAACTGGGCCGACGATCCCGAGCACGCGCCGGTGGTCGCGCAGATGTCCGCTTGGTTGCATGCTGACTCCGACGGTTGGTTGTTGCTGCAACGCCATCTGGCGGAAGCGGGTCCGCGTTGATGGCGATGGGTTTTTAACGCAAAGGCGCAAAGGCGCGAAACACCGTAGCTGGAACCTAGCGGATATTTCGAAATACTGTAGCCGGGGTCGCTGACCCCGGTTTGAGTTGTCAGCCTGCCCCGGGGGCAGCGACCCATAGGCGCTAGCTCCAAGGTGGAAGCGTGACGAAGGTGCGTATTGCCGGGGAATACGTGGCCGTGCGGTTTGGGTTGTAGCCGGGCTCGGTGAGCCCGGGGGTTGAGGAGCGAGTCGCCCCCGAATGACCGGGGTCAACGACCCCGGCTACAGCGGTTCACTCGCTCAATGTGAAATGAACGTGTGAGGTGAAACAGAGGTTTGAGTGCCCATTGGCACCACGCATTTATCGGTGCCCACACGACCCTTCTTAAGTTACCGCTCCGGGGTCAGCGACCCCGGCCACAACACAACCATAAAGTTCGATGCCCTGAAGCTGGTTTGCTTCTTTCCGGTTCACGAATATGGCAGAATATTTAACCCGCAGTGAATCCTTCGGCTTACGCGTGTTGCCCTGGAGTTCGCAGCGTGTTGCCCTTAATCCATTCACTTTCGACCATTTCGACGCGGGGCGTCTGTGGGATGCCGAAGTCGCGGTTGGCGATGCGGGCGGCGAGCAGTTCGACCGCCCACGCACCCATGAGGTGTTGGTTCTGTTGCAGGCCGGTGAAGCCGGAACCTTCGACCATGTGGCTTTGCACGGCCACCCCGAGATCCGCCGGCGTGCGAATGTGATGGGCGTCGAGCACCTCGCGCAATTGGCGGACGGCGGACGGAGAGTGCACGAAGACGAACGAATCCGGTGCGTGCGACCGGCGCCAAGCCAGCAGCGGCTCGGCAGTGACTTCGTCCATGCGCAGAATCGGTAAGGCGCGCTCCATGCCGAAGTTCTGTTCAATCCAACCCAAGTAGGCCGCGGAGTGGGAGTGATAAGTGCGGGAGTCCTCGTAAGGGGAAAGCACGAGGCCGGGTCGCTGATAGCCGAGATCGCGCAGGCGGTTGAAGGCGTTGAGGGTGTCGTTGAAGGGGCGACTGGTGACCCGATGCAGGTTGGTGCGAATGCTGAAACCGACGGTGACCACCGCATAGTCGTTGAGCTCCTGGGGAAAGACCTGGGCCACGTCGGGGGAGCCGAAACAGAGGAGCCCCTCAATGCCGCGGGCTTGCACAATTTCGCGAAACCGCCGCAGGGAGAGCCCGGGAGCCTTGAGCCAAAGCGGATCGAGACGGTAGCCCAACTCGGTGGCGCGTCGTGTCATGCCATCGTGAATACGTGAGAGGTGCGGGGAATTTTCCCACGGTCGCTTTTCGGGGTAGAACGAAATCACCCCGAAGCATGCCTGGGCGCGCACCGTGCGGGGTTTGCGCAGGTGGCGCATCATGTCGACGATGCGCGCGTCGGGAATGTAGCCGTGCTCGGCGGCCAATGCTTTGACTCGGGCCTTCGTGGCGGCCCCGATGCGCGGACTATCGCGCAACGCCAACGAGATGGCGGACGGCGAGAGATCGGCGAGGCGAGCGAGTTCGCGCAGGGTCATGGGTGAGGGAGGGAGCGGCTGGCGAGGGAAAGTGAGTTAGAAGAAAGGAGAGACGGAGGTGGTTTGCTTGGCCTATGAGATATACCGGGCATGTCGAAGTAAACAGTTGAGCACGTTTGGTTGATTGCGGAGTCTTCATCTCAGCGAAATAGTGTGCCTGGCAGGAGTGGCGTGGAAATGTGCCCACCAAATCATGGGTAATCTCTTTGTTCCGGTGACAAAAATTCTAACCCTAAAATTGTAATTATACCAACGTCTTGAATGGATTGGACTACAAAAGGTAGGGACGGACCGCTGGGCCGTCCGCATCTGCCTCAACGC
>CAXBOL010000753.1:0-3040 GCA_963977295.1 uncultured Opitutaceae bacterium | reverse complement strand
ATCGTTCGTCTTAGCCGTGACGTTTCCGGCCTCGAGTGAGCCACGAGATTTGGTCGCAAAATCATGAATACGACCAAGGTCGGTCTTGTATCCTAGGCGTAAACCGCTATCCGTAAAGTCATGAAACTACCCCAACGGTTTGGCGCTTTCGTCATCGTATGTCTCGGTCTAGTTGGCGGAGTTCGAGCCGGCGCAGATGCGGATGCGGCTATGGCGGCGGTGCTCGAGGCCAATCAAGCGCGCAATATTGCGCTCGTGGCGCATGACTTGAACACATTGGAACGGTTGTTGGCGCCGGATTTTAATTACACTCACAGCACTAATTTTCAGGAGACGAAAGCCACTCACATTGGCTCCCTGGAAAAAGGCCTGCATTACGCCAAATACGAGACATCCGCCCTGAGGGCCAACGTCATCACGCCGGATGTGGTCACGCTTAATGGCATCTTTGATCAAACCAAGGGGAAAGAAGGCGAGATGAAGAGTGGTCAGTATCTCTTTCTCGCGGTCTGGCGTCGGAATGGGAACGCGTGGCAACTCACCAGTTTTCAGTCGGCGCTGCCGCCGCCGGTCAAATAGGTTGCGGATACGGTTGGCTATTTCCGTCGAGTCGCACTGATGAGGGTCACGGGCGGATCGATCCAGCCCACACCACAGGTCAGAATCTCAGCGTGTTTGGCGGCGCTCCACTTGTGCAGGACTTTATGGGCCGCCTTCAACTCCTCGGCGGCTTTTTGTCCTTTCATCGCCAGCATGCGTCCGCCGATACGGGCGTGCGGCATGCACCACGGCGCCAACTTCTTTAGAGCGGCGACGGCGCGAGAAGTCACGATATCAGCTTGCTGCGGTGGCAGCTCCTCGGCCCTCCCCCATACCGCCGTGACGCGATCTCCCAAGCCAAAACGTTCGATCATCTCGACCAAAAAATCGCAGCGGCGTTGTAGCGTGTCTATCAGCACGACTTGAATATCGGGCCGCACCAACGCAAGCACGAGGCCGGGCAACCCGGCCCCGGTGCCGATGTCGACCACGCGGGCATTGGGTTCGATGGCTTCCGCCATGGCGGCACAATTGAGCAGATGGCGATCCCACAGGACAGGAACTTCTCTGGGTCCGATCAACCCGCGAATGATGCCATCGGAGGCAAGAATTTCACCGTATTGGGTTAGCGCCGTCAGCGCCGGGGCGGTGAGTTTTTTCCCGGCATGGGCGGGGGCGGGCGGAAGCGGCTCTCGTGGAATTTCGTCGTCGCTCATCGTGGGAGGATTTTGAGGTCGGCCAAAGGAACGGCAATATGCAGGCCCTGTTGCAACACGTCGACCACCACGATGATGCCCTTGGGGTTCTTCGGGTCGTCGATAATGCCTTCGAGCCCTTTGAGGGGACCGCCGGTCACGCGCACGGGGGCGCCTTTTTTAAAAAGCGGATGCAGGGTTGTTTCGAAGCCGGAATTCACCACCCGTTGCACGTCGGCGAGTTGGGAGAGAAACCGGGATTCATCTTCAACCGGAATGGTGCGGGCGAGGAGATCGAGTTGATACACCCGAGCTTTGCGCTCGAGGGGGATCCGGGCGAAAACGTAGCCGGGGAAGAGAGGGACCGTATGGGAACGTTCGCGGTTACCATAGCGTTTCACGCTGGTGACCACGGGCAGGTAGTGGGCCATACGCTCGGCCGAGAGCAGCGTGGCGAATTTCTTTTCGCAACGGGGTTTGGTATGGCAAACCCACCATGCCTCGTCGGGCGCCGAGCCAAAAGAGAACGCGGGAATATCGTCGCTCACGATTTAAGCAGGAATCGGATCGCCGCGTAATAGCCCTCGAGGCCGAGGCCGGTAATGACGCCGATGCAGGCTGGTCCGGTGAAAGATTTGTGGCGGAATTCTTCTCTGCGGTAGATGTTGGAAATGTGCACTTCGACGGCGCGGAGCTCAGAACCCAGGATTGCGTCGCGGAGGGCGACGCTGGTGTGGGTGAGGGCGGCACCGTTAATCACGAGGCCGTCCACCTTTTCATCGGCGAGTTCGGAGATGCGATCCACGAGGGCGCCTTCGTGATTGCTCTGAAAAAAGATGAGTTCGACTTGGTCGGAGAAGGCGGTAGCCAGTTGGGATTCCAGCTGGGCGAGAGTGGTGGATCCGTAGATTTCAGGTTCGCGTTTACCGAGTCGGTTGAGATTGGGGCCGTTTAGAATGGCGATGCGTTTCATGGGGAAATGGGAAAATCGGTGACGAAGCCAGAAAGGAGAACGAGAACGACGAAGAGAACGAGAAAGATTTGGAATGGATTACAGCGGGTTTTCGGTTCGGATGAATTGCCAAGGCAGGTTGAACTTGAGGGAAAGCTCGGTGGCCAGGGCCTGGACAGCGTGGACTTCAGTCGCGTAGTGGCCGCACAGGAAGATGTTAAGCCCGCGTTCTTGGGCGACGTTGAACCACTCCTCGCGGAGCTCGCCGGTTACCATGGTATCGATGCCAGTGGCCAACAATTCTTTCATGGCGCTGTTGCCGCTGCCGCTGCAAAAGGCAATGCGCAGGGGCTTCTCGGATCCGCAAAGGATGGGGACGACGCGGGCGTAATGCGTCTCGAGCTGGGCTTGGAGTTCAGTTCGCGGGCGGTTCCAAGGCGCGGAATAGCCCACGGGTTCTCCTTCGATCCGCATGAAGGGTTGGTCGGGAGAGAGCCCGAGTTGACGGGCGAGTAAGGCGTTGTTGCCAATTTCGGGATGGCCGTCGAGGGGGAGGTGATTAGAGTAGAGGGCACAATTGCCGTGGATCAAGGTGGCGACACGATCAAAGACGGGGCCGGTGAGGAGTTGGGGCATATCCCAATACATGCCGTGGTGCACGATGAGGAAATCGATCCCGGCTTCGACGGCGGTGCGGAAGGGCACGAGACCCGCATCCACGGCGGCGCCGATCCGGGTCACGGTGCCGCGATTGGCGACTTGTAGCCCGTTTTTTGCGCCGGGGGCATCGGTGTAGGCCGTAAGGCGGGTGCGGTCGTTGCAGTAGGTCACCAATTCGTCAAGAGAAGCCATG
>CAXBOL010000752.1:0-3041 GCA_963977295.1 uncultured Opitutaceae bacterium | reverse complement strand
TGTGGTCCGAACCTCTTTCTCGGCAACCGCAGATTCATCAATCTCCACTGCCTTCCCTCCGCGCAAAACCATTCCCTTCCTTTGATTATTCGTGTCTTTCGGGCTGTTCGTGATTCGCTCCTCCTTATGAGTGCTAAGCCACACCTGACACCGGAATCCATGATCGTTAGGAGTCCCGAACAAGTATCGGGCGATCTCGACGGCAAGGTCGTGCTCCTGAGCATCGAAAACGGTGAAAACTCAATGACCGTGGCCGAACTCGTCGGACACCTAACCGACGAATTCGAAATCACCCCTGAGGTCTGTCAAAAAGAGGCCCTCGTCTTTCTCGAGCAACTCCGCCAAGACAAGCTGCTGCACGTGACGGGCTAACGCTTAGGCTGTGAGTTCTGCCGCGACCCGATCATACATCCCGGCGTTCCGCCACACAAAGTTCACCAACCTGACGATCTGAGTCACGCGCTCCAACTCACGGCAACGTTCCGCCATCGTGATTCGCTCGAATCTCTCGACGGCTTTTTGAAACTCCCCTTCGACCACCAATCGAAACTCGAGCTTTCCGCTGGCGGCGGAACTCCCGAACGGCGCCCCTAGTTTCTCGATCAAGGTCTCCGACGCCAGACACCCCACTTCCGGACCGGAAAGATCCGCGAACGATCGCCCCTCTCCCAGCTCGATCATCCTTAAAATCGGCTCCGATTGCGCATCGATACGAATAGTGCGCATGACGTCGTTGACCATCCACAACGGCCGATAAGGCAACAACGCAGGGATAAAGTTATTCCGAAGAACCCGATCCCCGGTATAGGAGGACCGCACGGCCGCATATTCCCCAAAGGTCTCGAAGTTTTTAAATCCTGACTTTTCCAACGGCGCTTGGTCCGTGGACGGTTTGGTCGAATCCACAGTGTCGTTGGCCACGTCGATGTAGTGACTCCCCACTTGCATCGCATTCTGAAAATACACACCGCGGATGGAGCCCCAGATCCGTTTAAAAACGCCCCCCGCTTCCCGAAACTCCTGCAGCCGGTTCAAGGCCGAGCGTTGAAACATTTGCGGATTTCGCCTTATCATTTCGAACACAACAAAGGAAATTTCCTTACACGCTCCGATCGGATACACGCTCAGCCTGGATTCAAAATCCGTCCACCTCAGCCGCATGATCTGCGTGAGCTCCTCGCCTATCCATCGATCGCATGCCAAGGTAGCTTCTCGCTTCAGCAGCTCTGAGAGCACGAGCGACCGGCCCCGTGCCTCTGCTGCCACCGTCTGGTCCAGCGCCCTTCGTAACCACGCCAACTCCACCATAATACCCTCCAGGTAGGGGAGGATATACTCGGCCGTGAGTTCCCGCTGTTGGGAATTCACCGGTTCGATTAAACCAAATCGGGGTCGTCGTCTCGTCACGCCCCGGAATCCTCAATTATCCTGTGTACCGTTTCAATCGCGGAAAACGTATCCCTTTCACCTCCACGGATCCCCTCCCTTTTATCGTGAATTTCCGGTTAATCCTGCTTCCCTTTTTTCACCTATGACCAATCGCCTCATTCTCTGGCTCGCTCTATTAGGAATGATTTTGACACTCCATCTCTGGATTCAAAAAGCCCGCGGATTTGATCAAGGTTGCTTCGGACTCGAAACGCACGCCAAAGCCGTGACCGAAGGGGGCTGCCATGAAGTGAGCAAACTACCCGGGAGCCATCTGCTCGGCGTCTCTAACGCGGCATGGGGCTACGCGTTTTACTTCGGGCTGGCGCTGCTTTCCTTTGCTAAAATCACCACCTCACCCGAGAGCGCCCGTCGACTGCATCTCCTCGGCGAAATCGCGGTCGCCGGCGCTTTCGTCTACTCGGCCTACCTGGTCTATCAAATGGGCTTTGTGGCCCATAGTTGGTGCGCACTGTGCATCGGATCCGCAGTGGTCGTGACGCTGCTATTTGCTCTCCATGCATTCCTCCGCCGAAAGGGTGGCTTCACTCCCCTCAGCCCGATCGAACGCAGCACCGAACTGGGTGTCGCCGTCGCTGGGCTGTTTGCCATGTCCGGTGTGCTCGTCGGCGTGTTACTCTTTGTGAATCGACTGGGCACGCGACCTCTGGATCAAGGCTCCAACGGACAACAGTTCGAACGCCTCGTCGGCCGCACTCTCTCCCAGTTTATCGATTCCGAGCATCTCCAGGAAATACGCGCATGCCGATTCGACTCCACCCACGCTCCGCTCGATCTATCGCAATTCGTCACCCCGGAAACGCCCTTCCTTGGAAACGCCGATGGCGTGCCAGTCATTATTTTCTTTGCCCCCAACTGCCTCCACTGCCGGAACCAATTTCCCGGTTTCATGGAGTTGATTAAAAGTCACCGTGACCACGCGAAATTCTACATTTTGCCCCGCCGCCTGAGCGATCGTTCGGACTTACAAATCGCGGCCCTTTATCTAGCCGCTCGTTCCGGCAGATCTTTCGATCTATGGGCCCATTACTTCAATCCCACCAATACCACTTTTGCTGGCCTGAATTTAGCCCAAATCGAAACCATCTTCACCCAGCTCGGACTCCCGACCAACGACTTGGCCAGCAGATTGGAAGCCATGGCCCCCACCATCCAAGCCGATTCAGCGACCGCCAAAGCCGCCGGGATTCGTAGCACTCCAGCTGTCTACATCGACGGACTCAGAGTCGCGGCCTTCAACCTCGCTCCTCGATGCCTCGGCAAACTGATCGATCAACGAGCCAGCCTTTTTCACTCAGAATGAAAGATCGCAGCGCCCATTCGGCCCTTTCAGAATCAATTCACGTTGACCGCGCCCCAAACCTGGATTCACTCGCTTTTTCAGATCATCGCGCAACTTTTTGATCCTCCTGCCATGAATTCACCTAGTCCCTCTCCCTCCACCATCAAGAAAACGTGGGAGACCCCCAAGATCGAAACGCTGCAAACCGAGCAAACCCTTGCAGGACTCGGAACGGCTAAAAATGAATTCAGTGGCACCGGATGTGGCACCGCACTCACTGACGATTCCGGAACCGTGTTGGGGTGCAACT
>CAXBOL010000751.1:0-3042 GCA_963977295.1 uncultured Opitutaceae bacterium | reverse complement strand
GAGTTGGCGGCTGACCATTTCGGCCAACAAGGTTTTGGAGGATGCCGAGGTGGGTGACAGCATTGCCGTAAATGGCTGCTGCCTCACGATTGTGGAGTGGGGGAACGGGCAGCTAAGTTTTGATGTATTGGCTGAAAGCAAACGGCTCACGACGCTGGACGAATTGGGGGCGGGAGGGGAGGTTAATTTAGAACGCGCGGCACGGTTTAATGGCAAGATGGGTGGCCATTTTGTCACGGGACATATCGATGGCATCGGAAAAATCGTTCGTCTGGAAAAATCGGGTCACGATACCCACCTGCAAGTGGAGGCACCTGCGGGGATGGGACGCTATTTAGTGCCCAAGGGCAGCATTGCCATCGATGGGATCTCCCTGACTGTCGCGGCGGTGGCGGATGACCTTTTTGACGTGTGGCTTATCCCGCACACGCTCGCCCAAACGAACTTAAAAACCAAGTCGCCCGGGGGCGGCGTGAATCTGGAATTCGATCAACTGGGGAAATACGTCGAAAAGCTGGTCGCCCCGACCTTGGCTTCACGCTAGACAGCATCATGCGCGCGACCCTCAACGCTCTGACCGCCGAACTGCGACGACTGCAGTCAACCGGTGTAAAAACTGTTTCGGTGGGAGAGGACTCAATGGCGGCGTTGCGCGCTCTTGTGGCGGCGCAGCCATCAGCTTCCCCGAGTGCGATTTCCGCCGCATCGATGTCACCGTCAGAACAAGCCGCGTCCGCCCCGGTGCGTTCCCAACTGCGGCAATCCCGAGTGGCGACTCCGAAACCAGTTGAGCCGCAACTTCCGCCGCCGCCGACCGTCGACTTACCCGCAGGGGATAAAGCATCCCGTTGGGCGGCCCTGGTTTCCTTGGTTAAAGAGAATCCGGTCTGCCAAGAACAGCTGCTCCCCGGTAAACAACTGGTGGTGGGAGTCGGGAGTCTCGATGCGAAAATCTTTTTCTGTGGCGAAGCGCCCGGCGCGGAAGAGGAGGAGCAAGGGGAGCCGTTTGTGGGGCCAGCGGGACAACTCCTGACCAGAATGATCGGAGCCATGGGGCTCCAACGATCGGAGGTCTACATCGGCAACATCATAAATTGGCGGCCGCAACTTCCCACCCTTGAGGGGCAGCCTCAAATCGGTAACCGAGCCCCCACGGCGGAGGAAATGGCTTTTTGTCTGCCGTTTCTAAAGGCGCAGATCGAGATCGTGCAGCCCGCAGTGATCGTCGCATTGGGGGCGACTGCCGCTCGCGGACTTTTAGGCGAGTCGAGTTTCAAGGCCCTCCATGAGATTCGAGGAAAATGGAACCAGTTCGGGTCGACCCCCACGATGGTGACCTATCACCCCAGTTATATTTTGCGCAACCAATCCAATCGTTCCAAACGTATGATTTGGGACGATTTGTTGCAGGTCATGGAGCGAGTCGAACTCCCGATTTCGGAGAAGCAACGCGGGTTTTTTCTCGCCCGGTAGATCGGGTAGACGCGCGGGGTAAAAAACCGAACGGTCACGACAGGATTGGGTGGCCAATCCTCAGCCGGTGGTGGCAGAATCGGCCGATGAATTCCTCTCCGCCACCCCCATTTACGAGGCGCACGTTTTTGCGCACTGGATCAGCCCTCGCCGCCTCGCTGGCCCTGCCTAAATTTACGATCGGGAAGTCGGGACCCTCGCTCAATTCGCGACTCAACATTGCCTTCATTGGAGGTGGGGGGATCGCGCGGGTGGCCTATGACGGCTGTGCCGGGGAGAACTTTGTGGCCATCTGTGACGTGGATGATGATCGGTGTGCGGCGTATCGGGCCAAGTATCCCCAAGCACGTGCTTTTCACGACTACCGGGAAATGCTGGAGCAAATGGAGCATCAAATTGACGCAGTCGTGATTTCGACGCCCGATCATCATCATTTCGCCGCGACCTATCTAGCGATGTCGATGGGCAAGCACGTCTACACCCAAAAACCGCTTACGCACAACATCTGGCAATCCCGCACACTTAAGAAGGCGGCACACTATTTTAAGGTCGTCACCC
Organism: uncultured Opitutaceae bacterium; assembly: GCA_963977295.1. Taxonomy (GTDB): domain Bacteria; phylum Verrucomicrobiota; class Verrucomicrobiia; order Opitutales; family Opitutaceae; genus Actomonas. The sequence continues at coordinate 1,011 of CAXBOL010000751.1, read as the reverse complement.
AGATGGGAAACCAAGGGCATGCGACCGAGGGGATCCGACTGGTAAAAGAGTGGGTGGACGCCGGCACAATTGGTGCGGTGCGCGAGGTGCATGCGTGGTTCAACGGCCCGAATTTTGATGGAAATTACTTCACCATGCCGGAGAGTTTCCCACCTTCTCCAGAAATGGTGCCAACTGCATTGGACTATGATTTGTGGCTTGGACCCGTTGCTCCCAGACCGTTCTCCTCTGCCTACCACCCGAAGCTGTGGCGGGGGGGGGGGGGTTTTGGCCTCGGGGAACTCGGCGATTGGGCCTGCCATACGTTGGATGCCCCATTCTGGTCTTTGGGTTTGGGCATGCCGGAAAAAGTGAGCGTCTTGAAGCGAGATGCGCTGCATGAATCGTTTTGCCCGCGATCATCGCATCTGTTGTTCGAGTTTCCTGCACGTGGCGATAAACCGCCGGTTAAACTCAACTGGTATGATGGGGGAGAAAAACCGACTGGGTTTGCCGAATGGCCAGCCGACCAGCCCATCCCCAAAAGCGGTATGGCGATGATTGGAGATAAACACACATTGATGACGGGGTCGCGTCCCGACAGTCCGCGACTGATCAACGACGAACTCTGGCAAGATTTCCGTCGGAATCCGCCTGCCAAAACAATCCGTCGCATCAAAGGAGGACCATTCCAGGAATGGATCGACGCGATCAAAGGTGACGGTCCGATGCCGGGCTCGAACTTCGACTACAGTGCTGAACTCACTGAGATGTCTCAAGTCGGGGTGCTCGCGCAACGCACGGGACTCGATATCGCTTACGACGCCAAAACCATGGAGATCACGAATCACGATGGGCTCGGTGACATGATCCGAGAGCCCGCCCGGGTCGGTTGGGATTTTGGCGGCGAAGTTTGGCGAAACGCTTGATATCAGCCGAGCTGCATCCGTATCTGTCCTTGTCTCAAGTGTGTCTGGCGAACCCGCGAAGGGGATCGTAAATCGCAGATCGTCGCCTCATCGAACGATTCGG
>CAXBOL010000750.1:0-3043 GCA_963977295.1 uncultured Opitutaceae bacterium | reverse complement strand
GATCTCGGGCTCGAAACTCCGGCTCGGCTCTGTGAGAAATCTGAAAAACAACACGTTACAGACTACTAGCCGTTGCGGATGAGTTGGCTGCTTCATCCGCCCTTACCGCGGGCGGAGCTGATCGCGCCAGGCTTTGCCGCGTTCGAGGCGGGTGCGGAGCTCCGTCCAGTCGCGATTGGCCAGAGCGGTTTTGAAATGATGGAGATCGTCCTCGTAGTGGTTGAGGACGCGGAGAATCTCGTCGCGATTTTGCTCAAAAATATCGATCCACATCGTGGCATCGCTGGCGGCGATACGGGTGGTATCCTTGAGTCCATTGCCCGCAAGCTGGCTCCAATTGGCTGGTTTTGTGGCGAGTGTTGTGCCCAACGTCGTGGCGATGACCTGCGGTAAGTGGCTAATGTGGGCGACAATCTCGTCGTGGCGATCGGCGTCGACCGTGACCACCTCACTGCCGAGGTCGTGCCAGAACCGCACGACCGTTTCGACGGCGACTTCAGAGGTATCGGATGACGGCGTGACGAAACAAGTGCGGCGTTCGAACAGCGTGGCATCGCCGTTTTCCCACCCGGTCAGCGCGCTGCCGGCCATGGGATGCGAACCGATGAAGAGGGCGGACGACTTGGCGCTGGTCAACGTCGCTTGGGCATGGCGGCAAATCTCCGCTTTTACACTGCCGACGTCGGTGACGATACAGCCGGGCGGAAGGTGGGGCGCGATGCGGTCAGTGAGGTCGTTGATCCTCGTGACGGGAGTGGCGATCACGACCAGGGAAGCGTCGGCGACGGCGGCTTCCGGCGTCGCGGCAACTTCATCACACCAAGGTTGACCGGCGAGTTTGAGACGAACTTCCGGTCGGCGAGCCCAGATTACAATTCGTCGAGCGGCTCCGCGAGCGCGGGCAGCTTGAGCAACGGAGCCTCCGAGCAGACCCGGAGCCAAGATAACAAGTGTATCGACCACAGCAGTGGTGAAACGCCATGCACGGGCGGTTGTCGAGCGAACGGTTACCGCTGCCAACTACGGATGGCGCATTGATTTTTAAGGTAGGGGGGGATTTGGTCGTTTCGTCTCATGCCCTACATTCAGAAAAAACGCCGAGGTTATGCCATCTGGATGGCGTTACGACCTTGGCTGGGGGGACTCCTCGGTCTGGGTTTTCTGGGTGGCTTGTGGTGGGGAGTGACGCAGTTGGGCCCCCGAAATTTGCCTGAAAATTCGGAACGGACCATTGTTCGCCGAGACGCCCCAGCGCTGTTGGCGATGAAAGCAGAGGTGGAAAGTTTGAAGCAACGCTATGACCAGGCAGGGGAGGGGGCAGACCCGGAGTGGGTGGTGCAGGCAGTGAAGATTCAGCAACAAGTCGTAGCTCGAGTGGACGGCGGGGGGCAGGCGGAAGTGCGATTACTGCAGGAGCTTGAAAAAGAGGTCGATACCGTCGAGGCCCGGGCCAAGCACGCAAATATCCGAGATTTGGATACCCGGGGGCGTATCGCGCAGGATCGCGGCGATCGGAATGAAGCGGAAGCTGCTTGGTCGGAGGCCTTGCGCTTGCAGCGGGAAGTAAATCGATCGGGAGCTCCGGGGATTTTGAAGAACTTCCGCAAAGAGACTGAATTTGAACAAAGAATTCAGGGGTTGGCCGCGGCTCCGTTGGCGCAGGAAGTGACGCAAGCCTTGGCTGCGGCGCGTCGGGAGGCGGCGGCGGAAAACTGGACGGAGGCTCTGGGCGCTTATGCGGCGGCGCGGGACGCCCAGATGCGCATCAACATGGAATTTCCGCGTTCGGCTTTCGCGGATAACCTGAAATTGGATCGAATCGAGCGGGAGGTCGAATCCCTTGATGCCGCGACGCTGGCCAGAGAGGTTGATCACTTCGAGGCGGAAGGGGATGCCGCGATGGCGGGGGCGGACTATGAAGCGGCGACGGCGGCGTTTGAGAGTGCGCGGCAGCTCCAACTTCATATCAACCAAGATTTTGCCCGCAGCCAATTCCTGTCTTCGGCTCGGGTGCAAACGTTGGAAGTAAAACGACAAACCGCGGCGAGTGTGCCGTTGATCGCGGAAATCGGTCGGGAAGCGGCTGAAATCGAAATCATGTTACGGCAGCGGCAGACGGTGGTTGCGGCCGAAAAAATTGTGGCGACCGAGGCAAAATTAAGGGCGGGCTGGGAGCGCTTGAAACGGAGTGAACGATGGGACCCCGCGTTGCAGTTGCGGCTGGCTTATCTGGCCTCGCAACGGGATCGACTGGCCGAAATTCAAGATACGATCTACGAGCGATTACGACCTCTGCCAGGGGTGGGGGAGTTGCGGATACTGCGCACGGAACTTCCTCAATTCTTGTATCAACAAGTGATGAAGTCCAACCCCAGTCGGAATCCTGGTCGAGCGTTTGCGGTGGATTCGGTGAATTGGTTCGAAGCCGTCAATTGCTGTGAACGGCTGAGCTGGATCATGGGACGCACGGTGCGGCTACCGACGGCTGATGAATTTCGAATCGCCGTCGCGGACGCCGCCGTGGGCGATGCGATCGGGGGGGCGGAAGAGAGTCTCGCCATGGCCTCCGGTGAGCCCAACGCCGCCGGGCTCTACGATCTCCTGGGTAATTTGGCGGAATGGCTGGCCGCATCGCCCTCTGATGCAGGAGGCACGCCAGCCCCCATTGCCGGCGGCAGTTATCTGGACAAAGCGGAAGACCTTACCGCGGTAATCACGCGGGAGATGCCGCGTTCGGATCGAGCGCGGCACGTCGGATTCCGCATCGTGATGGAATTCGATTTGGTGGAATGAGCAGGAAGGCGATCCGTTAGTCCTTGGCCGGGGCGGTCCGCTTCTTTTTTACCCCACCAAGTTTAAGAATCAGGTCGAATTCAGATTTTTGCAGGGGAATGACCGACAAGCGGCTTTGCCGGATGAGGGCGATTTTTGCCAAGTCGGGCTCGGCCTTGATTTGGGCCAAATTGACTGGGGTCGGCAGGGCGGAGACGGGCTTGAGTTCGACCGCGTGCCAAGCCGGATCATCGCTCGTGGGGTCGGGAAA
>CAXBOL010000749.1:0-3066 GCA_963977295.1 uncultured Opitutaceae bacterium | reverse complement strand
CGCGGGTTGATACGGAAACACGCCGGGTCCACCGCGCTGGTCGACCAACAATCCACTCACCGCCAAGGCTTGGTCGCGAATCATCCACGACGGCATACGAAACCGCGGCCCTCGCGCCAAAAGTCGATTCTCGGGATCGCGCTCGCGCAGCTCCGGCGTGAGTCGTGCACTTTGGCGATAGGTCGCACTCATCACGATCGTGCGCAGCACGTGTTTTACATCCCAGCCCGAATCCCGAAACTCTGCCGCCAGCCAATCCAGCAGTTCGGCCTGCAGGGGCACCTCACCTTGCACCCCAAAATCCTCCGGTGTTTTGACCAGTCCGATGCCGAACAACATCTGCCACCACCGGTTCACCGTCACCCGCGCGGTCAGCGGATTGTCTTCCGCCACCAACCACTCCGCGAGGCCCAACCGATTCTTCGGAGCGTCTTCCGGCGGCGGCGGTAAACTCGCTGGCACCGCCGCCGTCACCACCTCGCGCGGATTCGTGTAAGTTTCCCGCCACTCCGGCTGGTCCCCCATCACCATCACTCGCACCATCTCCGCGGCTAAGGCCTCTTTCTTCGCCACCGCCACGATCAACGCCTGCAACGCTTCGGTATACTCGGGGTGATCCTCCGCAGTCACCGCCAGGATGTTGCGCAGCGAAGCCGCGCTGCGCTTTGCCGCCGGATTATCGAGCGGATTTAAGACCGTCGCCAAAAACCCCAGCGCGGCCGGAGACTTCGAAGCCGGTTCCCCCTCCGGCCGCGGAAACACCGCCAACTCCCACTCGTCCACCCTCGCCGCCAACTCCGGCAGTCCGATCTCGCTCTCCGCCAACGCCGCATGTTGCTCCGGAGTCGAAAAATCCAGCACGGGTTTGGTCTGGGGATTCCCTCCGCCGCCGGTTACCGGGGTCTGATTAAAGTAGGCCGAAAACGCGTAATAATCGCGCTGGCTGATCGGGTCGAATTTATGGTCGTGACACCGCGCGCACCCCAGCGTGAGTCCCAGCCAAGCCGTGCCGGTGGTCTCCGTCATATCGAGCACGTAATCGACGCGATTCTCCTCCGGAATACGCCCGCCCTCCCCGTTGATGGGATGATTCCGCAAAAAAGCCGTTGCCATCACTTGTTCCTCCGTCGCGTCTGGCAACAGATCGCCCGCCAACTGCCAGACCGTAAATTTGTCGTAGGGCAGGTTCTCGTTAAACGCCTTCACCACCCAATCCCGCCACGGCCACATCGTGCGCGTGTTGTCCGCCTGATATCCGTTCGTGTCGGCGTAACGCGCAATCTCCATCCAATCCCACGCCATGCGCTCACCATAAGCCGGCGACGCCAACAAACGATCCACCACTCGAGCGTAAGCATCCGGCGACTCATCCGCCAAAAAGTCAGCGACTTCCTCCGGGGTCGGAGGCAAGCCCGTCAAATCCAGTGACACCCGCCGAATCAACGTGGACCGATCCGCTTCCACCGCTGGGACTACGCCCATCGCCTGCAGCTTGGCCCGCACGAAGGCATCAATCTCATTCTGCCCCCCTCTTACCCCCGCCAGCACTTCCGGACGCCGCAACGATTCAAACGCCCAATGTTGCCCCCACTTCGCCCCGCTATCGATCCAGCGGGCCAGCAACGTCTTTTGCTCGGCGGTCAGCGACTTGTTCGATTCCAGCGGCGGCATACGTTCGTCCGCATCATCCGACGTGATGAGATAAATCAACTCACTCTCCGCGCTGCTCCCCGGCACGATCACGGGATAACCATCACGGTGCGCCTTGGCCTCCGCCTCCAGATCCAGCCGCAACTCTGCCTCCCGATGATTCGCGTCGGGGCCATGACATTGAAAACACTTGTCCGACAAAATCGGCAAAATCTCCCGACTAAAATCCGGTCCATGATCCGACTCCGCCGACGCCACTCCCCCGGTCAAACTGACCGACAAAACCAACGAAAACGAAAGAATCTCACGCATAGGGGTAAAGGGTGCGACGAACGCCAGCCCACAGCCAACGCGCCACAACTCCAACCCAAAACCGATCACCCACCCAAACGCAACTCCTTCGCCCCCTGTCTCAGGCTCCCCCCTCAACCTTGGTTCATCCTCCCGACCACTAGTAACGTATTACGTTACAAGCCAACCAGCGCCCGCCGCGCTTTTACGGCCCCTCTCCCACGCACTATTCGCTACCCGCCCCCGCCCGGTGACTTCTTCACCGACACCACCACCGTGCCCGCGATACGGTCTTGGATGGCCTGCCGGTTCGGATCCCATAGCAACCGAGCAAAACCCAGCATGCCGGTGGCTAATCCCGCCGCGTAGCCACCATTGCGCACGAATGCATCCATCGCCGTGAGCGGACGCCCGTCGAGCCGCCTGACCCGCGTCCGAAAAATCAATTTACCCATGGTGCGACCCCGCAGGACCGTCGTCACGAGCGTAAAGTAAATTCCCGCCCAACCAAACGTCAGTCCCATCGTGCGCGAGGAATCCGCTGCCAGCCGTAACCACGAGTTGCCGCGAATCTCATCCCTCAGCCGCGCATTTTCCGCCAGCAACCAATCCACCTGACCATCCAGTTTCGTCGCCACTCGCCGCAGCTCCGACGAGTTCGCCGACGGGGGAATGATCACTCGGGCCAGATCCGGCGCGGCCTCGGGCGGTGCGAGATTAAACGCCCCGCTTCGCGTCAACGGTCGCCCCGCCAGCACGAACACCGATAACACCACCACCAGCGCACCCAATCCCATCAATCCCCATCGCATGACGCCCCAAATCTTCGAAGCACTCTCCCGTCGACTCCCCAGCGCCCCCAACGTCACCCCGGTCAACAAACCCAAAACCGGGCTCGCCAACAGGGAAAGCAGTCCCACTACGCCCAAATCGACGATCATCGCCCCACCCCGTTGCCAGGCGCTCGCCAACGGACTGTCCACTAACTCGGGATCGACCCGCAACCGGTCCACATCAACGACCACCGAGCGACGTTTCTTCATCGGTTCAACATCGGTCGGCAACGCCGCCGCGGCAGCTTCGAGAGTGGATTCGTCAGGCATGGTCGAGGTCGATTCAAGCGAC
>CAXBOL010000748.1:0-3067 GCA_963977295.1 uncultured Opitutaceae bacterium | reverse complement strand
GCCGCTTCCGTCCCCCCGCGTGACGAATCCCACGTGCCCGCCGTGCTTCGGAGTTTCCAACCAAAACTTTGAATTCGCCTCCGCCTCGGCCACCGGAAAACACCGTCCCGCCAAAAACGGATCGTCTTGCGCATTAACCAAAAGTGTCGGCACGCGAATCGCGCTTAAAAACCGCACGCTCCCGCACTGGTCCCAGTAGTCCTGCGCATCACGAAACCCGTGCAACGGCGCCGTGTAGCGATCATCGAATTGTTGAAACGTCCGCATCTGCGCCAATCCCTCCATTGCCAGCCGCCCCGGAAACAGTCGCTCCTTGGCGATCACTTTCTGACGCAATGTTTTCATAAACCGCGCCATGTAGATCCGATTCTGCCACTCCCCCAGTCGCACCGAACTCGCGGCCAAATCGCACGGCACCGAAAACGCCACCGCGCCCACCACCCGCTGGTCCACTCCTCCGCCCAACTCCCCCAACAGTTTCAACGTTTGGTTTCCGCCCAAACTAAACCCAACCAAGGCCACCGCATCCCATCGGGCTTGCCTTAATACGTGTTCGAGCACCGTGCCCAAGTCATCCGACGATCCGCTGTGGTAAAACCGGAGCTGCCGATTCATTTCACCGCTGCAGCCCCGACAATTCCACGCCACCACATCCCAGCCGCGAGTGAGCAACGCCCGCGCCATGCCCCGGATATACGGCTGATTCGCGTTGCCCTCCAGCCCATGCGACAAAATCGCCACCCGACTCGACCCCGTCTTGACCACATCCAGATCCAGAAAATCGCCATCCGGGGTGTCGATCCGCTCCCGGGTCCAAGCCACCGCCGGCACTCGCCGCCATACTGCCGGCAGGATCGATTGCAAGTGACCGTTCGTGAGTCCCCAGGGCGCTTGATAAGTCGATGCAATCACCGGCATAGCGCGCTACGTTGAGACCGCCAAACCTCCAACGGCAAGCCTTCCGCGCCCGTCCTCCACTTTGACCGCCAAATTGGGATGCGCCCTACCCGCCGCAAACCGCAGCGGGTTCATCCGGAGTTAACAACAACCCAGACGCTCCCGTCTCTCGGGCCAAGTCCACGCGTTCGAGCCACGCCTTACGCGCTGCTCACGACGACAAGCGCGATCGCACGTTGATTACGGTCTGCCGGCTCACCTTATATTTGTTCGCCACGTCCTTAATTTTCAGACCTGCCGCCAAATCACTAAGGATGCCCTCATTACGCACCTTCAGCCGCTCACTTCCTTTCCGCACGTGCAGCGGATTCTTGATATTTCGTCCTTTGCCCGCAGGAGGATTTAACCCGGACAGTTTGCGCAACCGAATCACATAGGCGTAGCAAACCCCATGCTTCAGGGCGATTTCGGGCGGCGTCAGTTTACCTCGTTTGAAATCCCCGACAATCGCGCCTGCCTTGCTGCCTTTCCGCGGTATCCTGATCCGTTCGACTTTTTCTCCCAGCGTGTAGGAGGGCCGGGGAAGCAGAACCGCCTTCGCGCGGGACGCTTTCGTGTGCACCTTAAAACTATTGCGCCGACACCAACGCAGGAAATTTTCGTAATTCATCCCCATCTCTGCGCACACCACGGTGATGCGTTCCCCGTTTTCACGGACCCTTCGGCGAACCTCTTTGGCTCGCTCTTCCGTATACATGACCGGCGTTCTTCCTCGTTTACCCATACCCCGCATCAGGCGCGCAGTGAGAACGGAAATCAATCTAAAGTCTGAAGCCGGCAGTGTGAAAACTTAAGCGGCGGGTTACCGCCAATCTGCGCAAAAACTCCGCGGCAAACCCGGGACATAACCTCTGCCCCTTCCTCCTATTCGCGTCGGCTATACCTCAATCGCAATATTGACGCCACGTCATAAAACCCAACGTTTGCAGCCTATGATCGTTTTCATTGGCAAAGTCGGTTTGGCAGCACTGTCGGGCCTCGCGATATTGGCGCTGTTGTGAAGCCGTTTGGCTACGGGAGAGATCCCTTGTGTCTGCTGGCGATGGCGCTCTATGCGCTCAATCGGTGGCTGATCATTCCGCAAACACACAACCCGTTCCTCACCGGTCACTTCAATGACCTCCTGCTTATCCCCGCGGCGCTCCCACTCGTGCTGTGGATCCAACGCCGCCTCAAGTGGCGCGACCACGACGGCGCGCCTACCCTCGGCGAAGTCTCCCTCCATCTGATAGTCTGGACGTTGCTGTGCGAAGTCGCCGGGCCTCACCTCGTGGCGCACGCCACCGCCGATTGGCGTGATGCCGTGGCCTACCTCGTCGGTGGAATCGGAGCCACGCTCTGGTGGAGGTTTCGCCAACACGCGACTGCGGCCGTCCCAGTGTCAGAACTGACCGCCGACCGCTGAGAGCCGACTGCATCGCCCTCATGTCGTTCGATACCCTTGCGCCTCACTACCGTTGGCTCGAAACGGCCCTCGCCGGAGGTGTCTTGCAACGAGCAAGACTGCGTCATTTGCCCGTCCTCGACCGAGCTTCCCACGCGCTGCTGGTGGGCGAAGGACCCGGCCGATTTCTCCAGGCCCTCAGGGCCCGCCAACCTGCGCTGCCCATCACCGTGTTGGATGCCAGCGCTGGCATGCTGACCCAAGCCCGACGCGCTGATCCGCACGGCCCGACCACTTTCGTGCACGCTGATTTGCGCAGCTGGGTTCCGCCAACAGGTGCCTTTGACGCTGTCGTCACCTCCTGCGTGCTCGACTGTTTCACGGCCGAATCGCTGGCCCATGTGGTCAGGCAACTCAGCCTCGCCGCGACGCCGGCAGCCGATTGGTTGCTCACCGACTTCACCGTGCCCGCCAAAGGTTGGCGACGATGGCGGGCCCGTCGGGCGCACGCCCTCATGTATCGAAGTTTCCGGTTGGCCACGCGTCTCGAAGCCCGCGAACTCACGCCCCCCGATCCACTCCTACAGGCCACCGGCTTCACGCTCCAAACCCGAGCCACCTTCAACCACGGCCTCCTGCACTCCGATCACTGGCAACGAAGTTCCCCCATTGCGGAACCGTCCTACGCCGAAATCAATTAAACCCTGCCCGGCTTAATCGAATCCA
>CAXBOL010000747.1:0-3072 GCA_963977295.1 uncultured Opitutaceae bacterium | reverse complement strand
GGCGACAAACATGGTGGTTTTACGCGCCCGGTTCAGGCTCCAGCCCCACCGCATCAACAGTCCCGGCACGGCACCGCCCGCGAGGTTGCCAAAGGCAAGAGCGACGAACGGAATCCAGGCAAATTTGCCAATATCGGCGAGATCGAAGCCGCGTTCTTGTTGCAGAAACTTTGGGGTCCAAAAGATGAAGAAATAGGAAATGGGATCGGTCAGCATCCGCGCCGCGATACAACCCCACACCCGGCGGTTTTTCAACAAGGTCGGAATCGGAATCGCGGGCGTTTTTTCGTCTCGTTTGTCGTCCTGATCGGATTCGATATGGGCCAGTTCTTCCACCGATAACCAAGCGTGCTGGCGAGGGAGTCGAAACACGACCGCCCAGACCGCCACCCAGACCAAACCCAAACCGCCGCCCACCATGAAGGCCCAGCGCCAGCCCCACGTCAGGGCGATCCACGACACCAAAGGGGCGGCGATCCCGGCACCTACGGCGGTGCCGGCGTTGAATATGCCCACGGCCATGGCGCGTTCGCGAAGAGGGAACCATTCGGTCACAGCCCGGATGCCGGCGGGGAAGCTGGCGGGTTCGGTCGCGCCCAGCATGAAGCGGAAGACGGAGAATTGGGCGGCGGTGCGGGCAAACGCGTGCAACATGTTGGAGATCGACCACCCGGTGACGAAAATCATAAACGACCAACGACTTCCCAGCACGTCGACCAATCGCCCGCACACCGCATACATCACGGTGTAACTGATGAGAAATGCCGAGGTGATGTTGGCGTATTGAATCGTGGTGATGCCCAGATCGTCCTGAATGGTCTGGGCGAGAACGGATAAGGTTTGCCGGTCCAAATAGTTCAGCTCCGAGGCCAAACATAGCAGGATCACAATATACCAGCGGAGGCCGCGGATTTTTCTTTTTTTCATGGGGTGGTGAGGTGAACTCACTCGGGCGTCGTCGGCAGAATTTTGACCTCGAAGGCGGCGGGATCCCACGCGAGATCGACGGTGCCGGAAACTTGGATACCCACGGCCTCGGCGGCCCGGGTCGACGCCAGTTCCCATACCGTGGGTAATGGGAGCTCACACCACCGACAAACGTTGCCCACCGCCACGTCGAGGGTGAGGGCCGATCCGGCCAGATTACTGGCGCCAACCTGGGTAACTTTGCGATTCGCATCCACCTGCACTTGGAGCTCACCCAGAGGGTAGACCCCTTCCGGCGCGCCGGCAGCGCAGACCGCATCGGTGACCAAAATCGTGCGATCCAGCCCTTTGGCGCGCACCATCGCTCGTAACATATCGCGAGGCAGGTGATGGCCGTCGGCGATAAAGGCCCCAATCAGTCCGTCGTTGGACAGTTGCGGCCAAAGCACATTGTAGTGGCGATCGATGGTGGAGCCACACCCGTTACCGAGGTGAGTCGATAGCGTGGCGCCTGCGGCCACCGCATCGTGAATACACTGGGCGGACGCCGCCGAATGTCCGATCGCCACGACGACGTTTTGCGTCACCAAGAACTCGATCAGTTCCAGTGCGCCGGGCACTTCGGGGGCGAGGGTGACAAGTTTGATGCGGCCGAGGGCGGCCTCCGACGCCGTTTGAAATCTTCAATCGATGCGTCGATGACCCACGCCCGAGAGTGCGCCCCGCGAGGGCCGTCGTGGGGGGAGATGTAGGGCCCCTCCATGTGTAGACCGGCAATCATCGGGTCGGGTGATGCGGCGAGGGCTCGAGCACACGCCGCAAAGTGGGGCCGACTCGACGTGATGATGGTGGGCAGGCATCGCGTCACCCCGGTTTGCCGCATGGCAATCAAGGACTGGCTCAACGCCTCGGCCGTCAAACCGGCGTCATTGTAGTCGACTCCGGCAAAGCCGTTGATGTGGATGTCGACCAATCCCGGAAGGGTGTAGTTCATACCTCAACGACGTGGCGGGACAATGGGACCCTCGAGACAGCGCCGGGCCGCGGCAGCCTTGCGGAGGTCGGGCACCACCGTGATGACGGCGTTCGCCTTCAGGAGCTGTTGCACGGACAATGTCATCGCGCGCTTCGGCACTGCGTCCAACGTGGGAAACCAGCCTTCGCCGAGTTGTTGACGGCGGCACGCTTCATCCAGGTCAACAATCAGGTAAGGATCCGGGGACGTGAAATCAGCAGGGGGATCGTTGAAGGCGATATGGCCATTTTCCCCGATACCAGCGAATACGACATCCACGGGAGCTGATTGTAATTTGGCACCAATAACGCGGCAACTTTCGGCCGGATCCGTTTCACCGTCAAGGAGGTGGTAAGTTTTGATCCCCGTTGGTGTGATGATGCGATCCAGCAAAAAGCGTCGGAAACTTGCCGGGTGATCGATCGAGAGTCCGATGTATTCGTCCAAATGGAAAAGCTCGACCTTCTCCCAATCGAGGTCGGGAGCGGAGATGAGCGCCGCGATGAAATCCAATTGCGAGGCGCCGGTGGCACCAATCACCCGGGCGGTGCCGCGGGCGACGATGGCGTCCCGAATAATCTGGGCGGCGTGGGTGGCCGCGGCTTGGGATGCCGCAGCGCGATTGGGGTAAAGACGAATGAGCGGTGACGAGGTCTCCATGCTCGAAGAGGGTATGGCGAGGTGGGGCGGTGTTCGCGAGGTGAAAATTAGAAAATTTCACTCAAAAGAATGAAATTTCAAAGATCCTTTGAACTGAGAGGAACGATTTATACCTACGGCCAGAACTATTTAGATTTCTTGAGAGGTAAAAAAGGAAAGGAAGAAATGCCCAAACGAATGTTTTCCAACTACTTCGTTCTCTTCCTTACCTTCGGTAAATCGTTTATAGCCTCAGGGTCATTGATATCAAATGGGCAATTTCGGATAGGGTTAGTTTTGAAATTTCATTCGAATCTAAAAACCGCAGTTCGTCACGGAGGTCACAGAGGCAAACCGGAGTTTCACCGAGATTGAGAGAAGCGTCAGACCCGGCTTACCGGGATGTATCGGGGAAGACGTTTGATCGGGAGGGTAGTTCGGACAGGTTGGCGGGCCGAGCCCCAGCGTGGAGGATTCGAAAGACGCGGTCT
>CAXBOL010000746.1:0-3072 GCA_963977295.1 uncultured Opitutaceae bacterium | reverse complement strand
CCATCCGCCTCGCCGCCGTCGGGTCGCGCTGCACCCGCACCGCCATGAAGCGGAAGTCCCAGTCGTTTTGCGCCTGGGGGACAAAAAAGACTTCCGTCTCCAAATCGCGCGCCCGGTTAATCCCCGCATCCGCTACCAGTCCCACCACGGTCATGTCCTCGCCCGAAGCTTCGTAGCCAAATCCGAATTGTTTTCCGATCACTTCGGTGGTGCCCCAAAACTTCCGGGCAAATGCACTCGTGACGACCGCAACCGGCGGCGCATCTGCATCATCGGTGGTTTCAAACCACCGCCCCTGCATCAGCCGTAATCCCACCGTCTGCAGATACTTCGAATCCACCGAATCCTGTTGGTAATCACCCGCGCGGTTTGCCAACCCCGCCTCCCGCGGAAACACGGCACTCCGCGATCGACTGCCAGCCAAAATACCATTGGCGGAAAATCCCACGGACTCCACTCCCGACAAATTCCCCACGGTCTCACGCATCCGTTCATACAATGGGTCCAAAGTCTCATCGGAGTATCCCGCAGCCCTCGGACTGAAAGTCGCCGTCAACACCTCACTCCGCGCGAAACCCGGATCACGCGCCAACACGCCTGCGATTTCCTGCCCCAAACTCACGGACACCGCGACCAACATCACGGCCAACGCCAACTGCACGGCGACCAATACCCGCCCCACGCGTTGCGGCATCGAACCACCGCCCATCGCTCCATTCAGTGCCACCAGCGGCTGCAATTTCGAGATCCACCACGCCGGAGCGAACGCACAGACCAGACTGCTGACGGTCGCCACTGCGACCAACACCGCCACCTGAGACCAACCCACAATTTCGAGGCGCAACTCAACCCCGGGGGTGAGCAAACTCGCCGCTCCGGGCACCATCCACAACGCCATCAGCAGGCCCACCCCCGCGCCCGCCGCGCCACAAACCAGTGCCTCCACCATCGCCAGCCGACACGTGCGCCAGCGTCCCGCGCCCAGCGACATGCGCACCCCCATTTCCCGATGACGCGACAACGTGCGCACCAACATAAGGCCCGACAAATTCGCACAGGTGAGCAGCAACAAACTGACGACCAGGCCGGTCAGCATCTTTCCCGTCGCCGAAAATGCATTACGTCGATGAGAAAATCCTCCCGGCGCTGGGTTTACCTGCCAGGTCAGTCGCCTTATTTCCTCGCGTTCAATGGGGTTATCAATTTGCGCAATCAAATCATCCATGTCGGGACGCACCGCAATTTGCAGGGCTGGCAACACCGCCTCCGCAGCCTCGCTTCGCGGCACCCGCACCATCATTTCGAGCCAACGAATACGACTCTCACGGTTCCAATCCGGATCATTGTCCCGATCGTTCGAAGCAAACTCACTCGCATTGGTGAACATCGCCAACGGCATCTGGAGCGCCGTGGGCAAAAAGATCTCCACCCGGTCCACCGCCTCAAACCCTCCGAACGTCTCCGGCAATACTCCCACAATTTCGATCGGCACTTGATTGATACGCAACTCCTGCCCGACCGCCGCCAAAGCCGAGCCATACTCTCGCTGCGCCCAGGCCAAACTCACCACTGCCACCGGCGCTCCTTCGCCAATGCGATCATCTCCCGGGGAAAGCAACCTACCCGCCGCCGGCACGATCTCCATGTTGGACAACGCCGCCCCCGCCACCAACTGACCACGAGCGGTCTTAGCTGGCTGATTTTTGCGTTGAGTGGTCACCCGCGTCTCGCCGCCATAGGCGATGATCCGACTCTGGGACAGATTTGCGGCCAGCCGTTCCACTGTCGCCCGCGAAAACATGGCCGGCGCGTCATCCTGATCCGCAATCAGATGCAATTCTTCCGGCCGCGGCACTTCCAAGTCCCGTCGCAACATCGCGTCCGTAAGCACAAAAACCGTCAAAGTCGCCGCCAAACCGACCCCCAAGAGACCGATCATACTCGCCGCATAGCCGGGCCGACGGCGCAGGTTGCGCACCGCCAAACTGATGTCGCGTAACACATCTTCAATCAACGGCCATCCGGCCTGCTCCCGAAGTGACTCCCGAGCCAAGGTCGTGTTGCCCAAGGCGCGGGTCGCTGCCCGTCGTGCCTCACTTGGCGACATACCTCGACGTTCATTCTCCGCGATCAACGCATCGAGGTGAAAGGCCAACTCTTCGTCCAACCGGGCCCGCAACGCTTGCCGCTGACGAAAGTTGGCTGCGCGCCGGATCCAAGATGGTAATCCCATTTTATTGCCCCTCCTTCGCAGACCAAGCCGCCGCATCGCCGATGATCGCATTAACGGCCGCACTCATCCGTCGCCATCGAATGATCTCTGTCTCCAGCTGCTTAGCGCCCAACGAAGTTAAGCGGTAAAAACGCGCCCGCCGGTTATTTTCGCTCACGCCCCACTCCGATTCGATCCAACCCTGCTGTTCAAGCCGCAAGAGCGCCGGATAGAGCGTGCCTTGATTGAGCGCCAACAGATCTTCCGAAACCTGCTCAATTCGCCGAGCGATTCCATAGCCATGCAGGGGTCCAAGTCCCGCCAAGGTTTTAAGCACCAACAAATCCAACGTCCCCTGCAGCACATCCATTCGACTCGAAATTTTGCTCATGTTGATTATCAACATGAGCTCTTCTGTTGGCCGTCAACAGGAAATCCGTTTCCGGCCCCTCAATTGGTTCATCTCATTTCCCGCGCGTCCGGCGGCTAGACCCGCCCAAAGAAGACCAAGGAAGGTCACTTTTATCCGTCGCCAAGCGCTAACTCGGTCCGGAGGCACGTAGTTTCGGCTATATTTAGCCAATTAAGGCTAAAATTACGTGTAGGTATGAATCCTGCTCATACTTCGGGGTTGAGTTAGAACCCCCTACTCTCCCCCAGTCTTCAACTAATCAGATCTATGCGTCTCTTCTCGTCACGCCCGCTCGCTTGGCTTGCCCTATTGGCAAGCTGTCCCGTCATTCTCTCCGCCCAAGAGCCGGGAGCCTCGCTCAATTCGGGCGATACCGCGTGGATGATTACGTCCACGGTGTTGGTGCTCTTCATGACCCTACCCGGCCTTGCGTTGTTTTACGGCGGCT
>CAXBOL010000745.1:0-3072 GCA_963977295.1 uncultured Opitutaceae bacterium | reverse complement strand
TTCGAAGGGCTTTGAAGCCGAGTTGATCTACAATCCGACCCGGAGTTGGCGTATCGCATTTAATGCGGCCCAACAGGAAACGGTGCTCACCAATATTGCACCTCGTTTGACGAAGCTCGTGGATGAAGTGTGGGTTCCTCACCTCACTCAGTTTGGTCATTTGGACTGGAACACCCCGATCCAGCAGGTTTCGGGCAACAACACTCAAGAACAAGTGGGCAATCGCCTGATCGAATATTTCGCTATTAAGGGAAATGCCGGAAAGCCCAATCCGGAAGTCCGGGAGTGGCGCTTTAACTTCATCACCAACTTTACCTTCCGCGAGGGCTTCTTCAAGGGCTACTCGATCGGCGGCGCGGCCCGTTGGGAAGATGAGTTTGCCGGGGGTTACCCGATTATTGTCGATACAGCCTCGGGCCTCGTGTTGCCAGATGTGGCCAATCCCTACATGGGCAAAAAGAAGCTGTCGTTGGACATGAATGTGGGCTATCGCCGCAAAATCCACATTTTTGGGGATGTCGATTGGCGCATGCAGATCAATGTGCGCAATTTGCAAAACTTGGGAAATCGGGATTTGGAAGTTTCCCGTTTCCAACCTGATGGATCCGCGGCGCGGGTTCGTTATGGCGCGCCCAGTGAGATCTTCATGACCAATACCTTTACCTTTTAAGGGCTACGGTAATTCCAGAAATTCTAAGCGGATGTCCTCACGGGCATCCGCTTTTTTGGGCGAATTTAATCGGGGCTGAACTAGCGCTGGCCGGGGGGGGGCAAGGCGGCGGGAACCAGCAGGGAGTGCGAGCGTCACGGTATACAGGCGTAATACCAGCAGCCCCAAGCAATAAGATTTTACAGGAGAGGAAACAGAGGAAGCAGTGAAAGTCGCAAATACATGTGAACCAGTCACTTCGTTCTTTTTATCATCTTCGGTAGATAGTTCATTAACTAAGGGACTTTGGTGTTACACCAGCAGCCCGATTAAATTAAACTGATTTTAACGCAAGGTCACCAAGCCGGTAAGAACGCAAAGTATAGCAGTTAAATAACTTGCCCTCAATTCTGCGGCTCCGTGACTTGGCGTTGAAGTCTAAATCCAAGCGGTGATTGGTATTCAGATTTTACAGAAACGTCAGGCCCGGTTTACCGGGATCTATCGGGGAAGAAACTAGATCGGGAGGGCAGCTCGGACAGGTTGGCGGGCCGAGCCCCAGAGTGGAGGATTCGAAAGACGCGGTCTAAAGCACGCCGCTACGGCCGCCACCGTAGTGCGATGCTTTAGCGCGCACTCCATCCTGCCGGTCCGACTCCATCCGCTGAAACAGACGCCGTCTAAAGCACGGCGCTACGGGTCGGAGGTCGCACGCCTATTTCGGGGGGGCGGATTCCTGAAAAATCTCGGTTTCCAAGTCGTTCCAAATCAGCATCCTATTTGAAGTTTATTGAGAGAAGAAAGGGAACAAATAAATACAGAAGATATTGCTGGAAGATGACTTAGTTTCCTTCGTTATCTTCTGTTAAAAATCTGATTCATTTCAGCGATTGGGACTAAAATCAGGGTCAGTCTACGGAATGGTCTGGTATGCGAATCGCCATCACGCGGGGCGGAACTCCAGCTTGAATCCTGAGAAGCATGCGCTAGCTTCGCGCAGATTCAGGGGCAAATCACATGAAGACACTCATCCAATTTTTAACGTTGATAGTGGTGGGAATGATCATGAACACGCCGCTTTCCGCCGAGCCATTGCCTTCACCAACGGTCCAATCGGTCATCACCATCGAAGGGATCGACTATCCGGTGTTTGAACTCGCGGAACTCCCCCCCCTCAAGCGGGTGCAGCCGGGTTACCCGTATCGAGAAGGAGAGAAGGGTCAGGCGGGCAAGGTTGTGGTCGCCGTGTTGGTTGACCGGCAGGGGAATCCTGCCGAAGTGATGGTGCAGCTAAGCGAACCCTCCCCGGTATTCGGATACGTGTCAGTCAAGGCAGTGAAAAAGTGGCGATTTCGTCCGGCCCAGTGGGAAGGAAAACCCACCGAATATATCGTGCAGGTCCCGTTGGTGTTTCAGGTCTCGGGTTAACCTGGGCGTCCATTACCCCTTACTTCCAGCAATCCGATCAAATTAAACTAATTTTAACGCAAAGTCACCAAGCCGGTAAGAACGCAAAGTTCAGAATTTGAATAACTTGCTCCTCAACTCGGCGGTCCCGCGACTTGGCGTTAAAGTCTAATACCAACATCCCCATGATTTGGACACTAAAAGGTAGGGACGGACCGCTGGGCCGTCCGCGTCTGCCTCCACACGAATGCTGCACCTCTTCGCCATCCTTGCACGCCCACTGGCTTCATCGACCTTAAGCCTGCGGCGCGCCCAGCGTGTCCTCCAAAGTCCCTGCTTAGCGGGACGACGGAGGGCGGTCACGCCCTACCTCAGCACGCGTTGCGCTAAAGTCTATTTTTCAAAGCACGTTGCTCTAAATCCAAGCGCTGATTGGTATTACTTAGTCCAAAGGCTTCCACCAAGACTCGTAGTGGGGTGGGTCGAGCTGGAATCCGAAATAGTTGCCGCCGCCGTTGGCGGGTTGATCCCAGCGGCGATCGATCGGTTGGTTCGCCAAGTGACAGTAGAAGAGCGTCCCCACCGCGCCGTGTGACACGATGGCGATGGGGCCCTCAGTGGGATCGGAGCCATCGATATGGGCGACCGCCTGCACGATGCGGGTTTGCGCGTTGGCGGCAGTTTCCCAGCCGCGCATTGATTCGTGCGGATGATTGAAAAACAGATCAGCTGCGTGCTCAAATTCATCCGGACGCAAGAACCCCGTGCTGGAGCGGTCGTTTTCGCCGAGGTTGGCGATTGGGTGGAATGGTAACCCGAGGTGATCCGCAAGAATTTCGGCCCCGTCGATTGCCTTCTGTTCGGTGCTGCAATACACGGCGGAAATCTCGGGGATCCACGACTGGGCGAGGCCGAGTTTCATCCGCGACCGACCGCGTTCGGACAGTGGCCAGGCCGGCACGGGCACGGCCGGATCTATCACCACGTTGGGGTGGGTGATGAAGTAGAATTGTCGA
>CAXBOL010000744.1:0-3073 GCA_963977295.1 uncultured Opitutaceae bacterium | reverse complement strand
TCCTACCGTTTTGGCTAGGACTCTCCCTCATTGCCGCGGAGTCGCCGAGATGGACCACCATCGAGTCATCCCCTCAGCCTGGCGAGCTTACCGGCTTCGCGACTTTGCGTTAAATCAAGTCCAGTTTGGCCGCACCGCTGGCGTCACACTCATCGCTCAGATGAAGGAACGGAGCAGGAGGGATATCTGAGATGGCCACAAAGAGGCACGAAAAGGCACTAAGATTGTCGGCAGTTTTTGTGCGTCTTTGTGCTTTTTCGTGGCAATTGGTTTTCCAAGTTATCGTGAGGTAACGTCGAGAACGAAGCCAACTTCCCGCGTTCATCGCGTGCAAGCACGGCTCCTACATTTCCCAAACCCTGCTGAAAAACTTGATTCCCCGTCAGTTGGCAGGATTTATCAAGGAAACGAAGAAGGTAACAAATAGTTGTGAACCAGTCACTTTGGTCCAACGCGGCGGCGATATTTTTGGAAACGGTGTTCGGGGTTGTCTTACTGGACCGATGCGGGCGTCAGCACGAGGGTTTGGGTTTCGTTGGCGTCAACGGTGCGGAGGCGCAGGGTGACGTGAAACTCGGTCACGTTCTCGCGGATGCCGGCCCGCATGGGGGTGAGGGTTTGGGTGGCGCCGGGCTCAAGGGTGAAGGTTTCCGGCTCGGGCACGATGTTGCCGATGAGCGACTTTACCTCGGCGACGCGAAGGTGCACGGGCTGGTCCGACGTGTTGTGCAGGGCAATCGAAAGAGATTGTCGCAATGGACCCCGCATCACGCTGGGCCCGGCGCCGCCACTGCCTGATCGCCGCATGCCACCTCCTTCGCCGGTCGGATCGCCATCGCCGGAGGGGCGTCGTCCCATACCGCCGCTCATGCCACGTTCTGGCCGGTCGCCGCGGTCGGGTCGCGCAGATTCGCGACTTGGTTCGTGCGCGCCTTCACGGGTAGGACCGTCGAATTGAAACGGTCCGAATTCGGCCTGCACCAGGATTGCTCCGTCCAGAAATGGGGTCTCGGCCTTTAGGGGAATTTGCGGGGGCGGAGGCGGACCGCGTTCGGCCGAGTGGGGCGAGCCGCAGCCGGGCGATACGAGCATCGCGGCCACCAAGGGAGAGAGTCGGAGAAAAGTTGACGGACGGAAAACGGGCATGGTTAGGGCCCTGAGACGCGAGCGATCGACGGTTGTTTCGTCGTGAGGGCGAAAAGATCTGATGCAGCGCTCAATTGACCCGGAGGGGTGAAAGTCTATGCAGGAGGCATGAAACGCTTTCTTTGGATTTTCTCTCTTTTCGTTTTGGTGGGCAAACTGACGGCGGCGATTCCGAGCGCGGAGCGACAAATCGAGTTGGCCGTCTTGGCTGCGCCCGAAGCCGAGCGGGATGCGTGCAAAGTCTTGGGCTACGACCCCAACGGCGTGTTGGTGACTTTGCGGGCGGGAACCAACGGGCTGATTTGCCTGGCGGATGATCCGAACCAGAAGGGATTCAGCGTGGCGTGTTACAGTGCTGGGCTGGAGCCGTTCATGCAACGGGGACGGGATCTGAAAGCCGCCGGCAAGGACACCAAAGCCATTTTCGACCTGCGGGAGGAAGACGTGAAGAGTGGTGCCATCGCCATCCCGGTGAACAGTATCCTGAATGTGCTTACAGGTAAACTAAACGAAGAGTCCGGTGAACTCGAAGACACCTATTTGCGCTACGTGATCTACATCCCTTACGCTACCCCCGAGACCACTGGAATTCCGCTGGTGCCCAGTAGTCCTGGTGGACCTTGGATCATGAACCCGGGCACCCACCGCGCCCACATCATGATCAACCCACCCAAACCCGATCCGAAGCCGATGGATCACTCGAACCACTGACCGCAAACCGTCAGCCTGTTTGTTTAACCACGAATGAACACGAATAAACCTCACTACCGTTCGGTTGGATCTGGATTTGTTTTCTGGATTAAAGTTGTAAAGGCGGAGCGGTAGCGGAGCTTTCGTGTCCATTTGTGGTTTAAAAAATCAGCATGCTGGCGGCGTTATGGCGGTGGGATGGCCCAGGACGGTGTAGTCGAGGATCGTGTGGCTGATGAATCCCTGCGTGACGGCGGTGCGATCGGTGAGGGGGCTCGATGGCGAGAGGTCGGCGCCGCGATTGAAGGCGAAGCGGTGATGGCCCTCGGCGTCGGCGGGGCCGAAGAGACCGGCGACTTGGACCCGGGCCGGAACCGTGCGTCGCACTTCGCTCGTGGCCTGACAGGGGTAGGGAAAGTTGAAGTTGTGCACGATCCAGCTTTTCCCGGTCGTCTCGGCCAAAGCCCCAGGTAACAACGTGGCGGCGTGTTTTCCAGACTGCTGGAGGATGGCCCTTAATTCGGGAGTCGGTTGCTGGCCGGAGTCGTGCCAGGCGGCGAATGCTTCCATCGGGAGTTCCTGCGAAAAGGCGACAGCGGGCAGACCTTGCACGGCGCCCTCCCACGCGCCGCCGATGGTGCCGCTGGCCATGATGAACCCCAGCGACAAATTGAAGCCCACGTTGATGCCACTCACCACCGCGTCGGGACGACCCCAGCCGGAGTCGGGGAGCAGATGCGCCACGGCAATGGCTACACAATCACCGGGGGTGCCGTCGATTGACCACGTTGGGCAGCCGAGTCCTTTGTCGACGGCCGCGGCGTGCACCGGGCGATGACGGGATTTGGCCGCGCTGATCCAACTCTGCTCCACGCGGGGTGCGGCGACCGCGAGGTCGTGTCCGGCCGCGGAGAGCGCGGCTACCAGTTGGTGAAGGAAATAGCAGTCGACACCGTCGTCGTTGGTCAGAAGTAAACGCACCTGCGGATGGCGAAGGAAGGAGGCAAATCGGGCAATAGAATTGTGGCGCGGGGGGCGAGGTGTCGCTGGCCTTTAGTCTGGGTTTTTTACCACACGTAGCGCGAGAGCGTGGAGATGGTGCGCTTGAAAAGCGTGCCCCGGAGGGGTGATGAAAATGGGTGCCCTTTAGGACGATTGAAGAACACGAAGCGCGAGAGCGCAAAGATGGTGCGTCCGTGAGGACGTGCCCCGAAGGGGTGACGCAAGTGGGTGCCCT
>CAXBOL010000743.1:0-3074 GCA_963977295.1 uncultured Opitutaceae bacterium | reverse complement strand
ACAAACACGACGTTGCGGCTAGCGGAACCGAGCGTATTTTTTAGTCCAAAAAAAGTGCGACGGAAATTCACGGGTGTGACGTCACAGGGGATGCCATTTTTACTCAGTCGAGAGTTTTAGAATAAATTAAGATGCTGAAAAACAGGGACTTAATGATGTAGGCGCGGTCGGCATTTCCTATGCGTTATCAGGAGTCGTTCGACTCAATCTCAACCTAAACAACGAAAATAAAACCATGAGAATCATACAATATCACACTCCCCGCACTCGCAGCTTTTATCCGGCCTCCTCGTTGGGTCGAAGTCCTTGGAGCGGGTTGGAAACCGAAATCGATCGACTGTATAATCTCGCGCTGAGTGGCGCGACCAAGCCCGCCTCGGCCGGCCGTTTCAACGTGGATCTTTACCAAGATGAAAACAACGCCTACGTCCGGGCCGAACTCCCGGGTTTCAAGCGTGATGCGATCAACGTCGAAGTGGTTGATGGCTATCTGACCATCGAAGCGACGCGTGAATCGAAAGAGGCCGACCACACCAGCGAGGCCAAGTTCCGCCGCTCTCTCGCACTGACCGACGAGGTCAAAGCCGACGGGGTCACCGCAGCGTATCAAGACGGTGTGCTCACGGTCACCCTGCCCAAGAAAGAAGAGGCGAAACCGCGAAAGGTGTCCGTTGCCGTCAAATAACCTCTCACTCCGAAAACTCTAATTAAGCCAAGAAAGGAAACTATCAGATGAACTTCATTAACTCACTTATTCCGTCGTTGAGCCGGACTCCGGTGGTTCGCCAAGGACATCGCGATCAAGAGCTAGGCGACACGGTTGAACCTGATTACGAGGTCAAAGAAACCGAAGAGGCGTTTGGCTTGACGGTGAACTTGCCCGGGGTCGCCAAGGACGGCCTTGAGATCACCGCCGACGACAGCACGTTGCGCGTAGTGGGTAAACGCGCTTGGACGCGTCCTAACGAATGGACTTCGCTCTATCGCGAGACCACAGATGCCACGTTCCTGTTGGAGCTTGATCACGACAACTCGATCAACGCGGAAAAGGTGCACGCTGAACTTCGTGACGGAGTTTTGCGGGTCAGCTTGCCCAAGGCGGAAGCAATCAAACCACGGAAAATCGCGGTATCGTAAGCGGCGAACGTAACCGCCGCCCCTTTTGAACGTCGTTACCCATAACTGACTATCAAACCCGAGTGTAACCGCGCCGGTGCTTCCCTTTCGGGGGCCCGGCGCGTTTTCGTTTTCGACGTGGAGGACGGGGCGGGGCGAATCAAGGAAACCCTGCCCGGAGGCCTCGCCGATTTTCATGACTCGTGAGGTCAATCGAAGTGGGAGGCTTTTACACCAACAGCCTGATCAAAATAGACTATTTTTAACGCAAAGTCGCCAAGTCGGTAAGCACGCAATGCTAGGCAAATACATTACTTATTTGATCTCACTGCGCGTTCGCGTCTTGGCGTTAAAGTCTATTCTCCAAGGGGCATTGGTCTGATACCCCGACTTGAACCGTCGCCAAAAACTTGGCGAACGAGCGTCCTCTCCTCCTCGCCACATTGATCGAGTTCGATGAATGTGCGCAGAGAATTCCACTCGTGCGTCGACCATCGCGGCGAAAATTCATCGTTGCCGCTCGCTACTCCGTTGGGACATTGGGTGCAAGCACGGCTTCTGCGGGGGGAGCACCTGCAAGGAAAGCGCGGGGTTGTTTAGCCTCAATCTTGATCGTAGTCGCGCAAGTCGTTGCTTTGGATCATGGAGCGAATAATCGAAACGTATTCATAGCCCTTTTCCGAGTAGCGGGTAAGGCCGCCTGCCAAGGATTGGCCGTTTAGAGGTAGATTCTGGCGGCGTAAATCGCGGCGGATATTCCGGAGTTGGCGGTAAGCCGGATTGGTATTCAAAGTATAGATATAGTCACCAATTCCTTCGCTGACGGAGTCATAGGCGGCGACTTCCCATTTTGCGCCGGCCGCACGCTTTTTGGGCACGATTCCAGAGCCAATTTCGTGGGTGCGCATGCCGAAGAAGTTGTTGCCCTGGCGAGCAAAACGGGAGGTGCCCCACGCGGACTCGTTGGCGGCTTGGGCCATGATGAGAGAAGGTGGAATGATATCAACGCGTCGGAGCAAGTCGTCGACGTGGCTGAGTTCGACTTGGTCAGGCACGTCAAATTCGTATTCGGCGAGGGTTTGCTTGAGCCAGCGAGTGTCGAGCCAACCAGGATCGCCATCTTCCGCGACCTGCTCGCGAATCTTGAGCAATTTTTCGCGTTGCTCGAGGATGGGGGCGTTGGCGTCGGCAATGCGGGGGGCTAGATACTCAAAGAACGCAGTCTTTTTTTCCTGGGTGTTGGTGTATTGCTTGAAGTCGGGGAGGTGTTCGGGGCCGAATACGAGGCGGCCTAACCAAATGAGAATTCCGATAGCCAGCAAGACCACGAGACCCTGTTTGAGTCCGGGAATTCGCCGTAAGCGAGAGGTCAACGGAGAGTGAGTCATAGCGGTGCGACTGATCATATTTCTAGGCAGGTTGCTTCGAAAAGAGGAGCGGGGTGTCGCAGACCCTACCGACGAAGGCTTCAGACGCAAGTCTGGGGATGAGGCGCGGGATTGACGGCGGAGGTTTTCAGCCAGCAGTGTGAGGGTTATGCATACCCTGAATTGTAGCGGCTGGCGCGGAGGAGTGGTGTTTTGGCTGGCACTGTGGGTGGGAGTGTTCACTGCTCCGGCCGAATCGATAAACCCAAAGTGGCAGGCGGAGATCGCCAAGCTCACCTTGACGCAACAGGACAGCCCGGCGCCGGACGGCGTGATTCTTTTTACCGGTAGTTCGAGTATTCGACGGTGGGATACCTTGGCCAAAGATTTTCCTCGGCACGCGGTGTTAAACCGAGGGTTTGGCGGCTCTCAGATTTCCGATCTGATTGCCTACTTCGATCGTTTGTTTGGGGATGTGAAACCCAGTCAAATTGTCATCTACTCCGGAACCAATGATTTGAATGCGGGCGAGTCGGTTGAACGGGTCTTGGGCGATCTGGCAACCCTCAGCGGGATGTTGCGGGTTGCACT
>CAXBOL010000742.1:0-3079 GCA_963977295.1 uncultured Opitutaceae bacterium | reverse complement strand
AACGATCGAATAGAAATCAAGTTGGGCCTCGTTGTAGTCCTGCGTGAGAGCGACGGGCACTTCATTGAGCGAGACCATGAGGTCCTGACCGAAAGGATTGAAGGGGTTGTCGGAGTCGAGTTTTAGGTCCCCTCGAAATACCTGATAGCCCCGGTTGATGGTCGTCTGTGAATAGGCCGCATCGAGGCCGAATTCCACCCACGGTGTGGCTTCGTAGAGGGCGGAAAGAAAGTAGAGGGCGCGGGATTGGCGACGGCCGTAGGGATAGTCGCTACTGTCGAGGGAACTCGCCAGCGTGCCTGGCGTATCGAATAGTTGGTTACTACGTTGTCCCTCGCGGCCGGCGTAGGCGGTCAGGTCGTTGGCGGCGACCGCACCGGGGTGCACCGAGGTGACGGAGTGAATGGTGTCGGGGAAGAGGGAGTCACCTGAGACCGAACGAATCGTCGGCGTAGCCAGATAGAGGGGCTGATCGAGTGGCGTGCGATCGTCGAGGCGCTGAGTATGGTAGTTGAGCTCTGCCTCCGTGGCGGGGGTAGTTTTGACGAAGTTGGCGTTGAGCCGGAGGCGCAATTTGCCGTCGAGCAAGCGTTCGGTGTGGAGGAGCGAGATCGAAGAGTAGGCGGCGTCAAAATTTTCCGTGGCGTTGGTGTAGGTGGTGGAAATTTCCGTGGTGTCCTGATCCTGATCGGGGCGCAGGAGGATGTTGATCACGCCTCCCACGGCGTTGCCACTGTAGAGGGCGGAGGCGGAGGCGGGCAGCACTTGCACCTGTTGGACGAGACTGAGCGGGATGAAATTGACGTCGGGGGCTTGAGCGGCTCCGCCATTGCTAGCGGTAAGGACTTCCGGGAGGCGTCGCCCATTAACGAGCACGATGGTTTCTTCGGTGGAGAAGCCACGGAGAGACAGATTGGAACTGCCGGTGCTGAAGGGGTTGGAGTTACCATCCTGCTCGGGCGGGCGGGCGGTCGCGTCCGTATCGATGAGTTCCCGCTGGAGGAATTGGTTCAAACTGACCACGCCGCTGCGCGCGATCCGATCGCGATCATAGATCGTGTAGGGCAGGGCGTCGTTGGACGACCGAGTCAGGTCGAGGTTGCCCCCAGCTCGGCGTTGTCCCCAGATCGTAGGACCGGGATCCAACGGGCCGCGTCGGATCAGGCGTCCCTCGACGATCACCGGGGCGAGTTCCGTCGCATCATCGGCGGGCTTTAAGATTTGCGGGGCCAGGTAAGTGCGATCGTTGGAAACAATCTCGATCTTCTGAATGTGAAGGGGGTGGTAGCCCTCGCGGGTGACGACCATTTCAAAGGTGCCTTGGGGCAGTCCTTCGAAAAAGTATTCACCTTGCCGATTGGTCGTCTGCTGTCGGCGTAACTCGGGTAGAAAAACTTGGGTGCCGGAAAGGGCGTTGCTGTCAGCGACTCCGATAGTGCCGACCAACATGCCATTGGCGCGCGGAATGCGGGAAATGAGATAGCGGCCGTTTTGCTCGCGGGCGCCATATCCGGTGTCACGGAGCAGCCGAGTCAAGGCGACGTCGGGTTCCAATCGCCCGATGACGGCGGTCGAAGACACCGCATTGAGCTCTTTCGAGGCGTAGAGGAGATTGAGATTCGTGACCCGCGTGAAACTGGCGAGGGCTTGGTCGGCCGGCTGACTCGGAATATTGAAATTCACGGGAGTCGCCCGCGCGAGGCCGCAAACCCCGACGAGGAGGAGTAAGGCGAGGCGGACGAGAGGCGGACCGGCCATGAGGATACGGTTTAGGAGAAGACGCGGATGATTCAGGTGGCGGCAATTTCGATCAGGTGCGGCTCACGATCCGAATGGTGCCACTCAAATCGTGGTTGACCCGGACGGGAAGGATTTCCTCCAGGCCGGATAAGAATCCATCCAAATCGTCGAGCGGGAACCTTCCACTGATCAAGAGTTGGCTGACCTCGTTAGAGGTGCTGATACCGCGTCCGTGATAGTGGGCAAATCGGGCGACCGCTTCTTGTAAGGGCGTCGCATCGAAGACCACTTGCCCCTCACGCCAAGCGAGAGAGTCCGCAATTTGTTCGGCGGAAAGTTTACGCAATACGGGCCCGTTCGCGCTGGAGGCGAGTTGGTCGCCGGCGGTCAGTGAGAACGGCGGGGAGTCAGACTGATCCCGACTCGGACCGAGGCGCACCTGCACCGACCCCTCTTGGACGGTGACTTCGATTTGACCGGCGGCGGATTGGCGAACGTCGAATGCCGTGCCCGTCACGCGAATGGCTCCGGCTGGGGTATCGACGATCAGAGGACGATCAGGATTCTTGGTGATCTGGAAGAAGGCCTGTCCACCGGCCAAGCGCACACGTCGTTCGGAGGGAGTATTGGCCACGACCAAACTCGTGTGTGCATTGAGGTCCACCTGACTCCCATCGTCCAGGGTCACGGAACGACGCTGGGCGATCGACGTAGCGACGCGTTCGATCGGCGGCGGGGGGGAGATTTGGAGTGAAAAGACGACGGCAATGGACGCGGCGGCGGCGAGGGCGCCTCCCAGCACCCACCAGAGGGGATGACCGCGTGGGCGCTTGGTTGACGTGCGTGCGGCGTTAGTTGCTTCACTGGCCGAATCGGAGGCCATCAAGGTGGGGATGCGTTGTTCGAGGTAGGCCGAAAGTTGTCCGTAGCGAGCCAACGTTTCGCGATGGCGAGGATCGGCGGTGAGCCAGGCGTCAAGTTCGGTGCATTGAGATTCACTCAAATCGCCGCCTTCGAGTCGGGCGGCCCAGAGCGACGCAGATTCATCAATCTCGGGCGAGGGCGGTGAGAAGGAAATGGAGGACATGATCAGGAAAGTTGAGCTTGGATTTCGGAGGGCAGGGCGGCGCGTAGGAGGCGCAGCGCTCGGGCGTGTTGTTTTTCGACCGTGCTCACGGCGATACCGAGGCGGTCGGCGATTTCGCGATGGGAAAGGAGTTCGACTTTCCGTAGAAGGAGAACTTCGCGGCAACCGGGCGGTAGGTCGTCGATGGCGGATTGAAGAAATTGCCACTCTTGGCGCGCCATCACCTGCTGAGGCACGCTGGGAGACGCGGTG
>CAXBOL010000741.1:0-3087 GCA_963977295.1 uncultured Opitutaceae bacterium | reverse complement strand
TCGGTTATGGGGCGGTGACGCCTTATTACGATGCCTTAGAAAGCAAAGCATTTCCTGCGCCGATGGCTGGGGTAGCCAAGCGGGGCGAGATCGTTTACAAGGATCTCGGTTGCGCGGTCTGCCACACCCAACAAGTTCGTCGTGAAGACGTGGCTAGTGATATTGCCCGCGGTTGGGGTGAACGTCCAAGTATGGGACGTGATTATATTCAAAACCATTTCGTGCAGTTGGGTTCCAATCACATCGGTCCGGATTTGCGTAATTACGGAGCTCGAATGTCTGATGTGAATGCGGTGTTGAATATGCTCTATTCCCCGGCGAAAGACTCAAGAATGCCTGGTTACTCGTTCTTGTTCGAAGAACGGAAAATCGTCGGACAACCCTCACCCGAAGCCCTCAACGTTTCGGTCGCCGCCGGTTATGAAGTGGTGCCAACGGAGCGAGCCCGCAGCTTGGCCGCTTACCTCAGCAGCCTCAACGACACTTACACCTATCCCGAGGTAAATTTTGTGCCTCCGACCGAGGAGAGCGACGCAGAACACGCCGAGGAGGGCGGACACTAAGATGAGCAACGATCCAAATTTCGGCTCCCGCTTGGAGCAATCAGCAGCTTCCGATAAGGATATTCAATCCATTCACGCGGATCTGCAGAATAAAAAACAAGAGCCAGGCAAAGGGTATGCGCTCATGCCTCTCTTTATGTTAGGCTTTGTCTCTACGATGATCTTCGTCGTAGCGATCTACTTTATTCATCATCGTGGTGGCCTCACGGAAGGACTAGGCGAAGCCGCTCTCATCCAGCACGAGGGCTACGACCCGGTTAAACATGCGGTCGTTCAAACCGTGGAAATCGATGCATTTGCCGCCGGTAAGAAACTTTACACCTCTGTCTGTGTGGCCTGTCACCAGGTCGGCGGTAATGGCCTCGCTGGACTTTATCCGCCGTTAGCCGGTTCAGAGTGGGTGACGGGAAGCGAAGAGCGTTTGATTCGGATCTTACTTCACGGCCTCAAGGGACCGGTAGAGGTGGCTGGAGTAACTTATCCAGGCACGATCCCCATGCCGGCTTTCGGCGCGGGCACCAGTTACAATTGGTCTGACGACAAAATCGCTTACGTGCTGACGTATATTCGCGCGGAGTGGGGTAATACCGCTGGCGAGATTTCAGTCGAGCAGGTTACGGCGATTCGAGAAGCAACCGCTGGTCATGCGGGAGAATACACCGCTGAAGAACTACTCGCCTTGCCTTAAGGTGGATTAATTCGAAAGTCGAATTTCAAAGGCCCGGCGCTGTTTGCGGCGGGCTTTTTCTTTTAGAGGTTCGGCGATCAATAGAAACCTACGTCGACGGAAAGGTTGAAATGGAAACTTTTGATTCGTCCGTGCGACTACCCAAACTGGGGGAAGAGAACTCAGGCGCTCGCAAGTTCGATTGATCGAGCCTTAGCGGCGGCA
The DNA here is from genome assembly GCA_963977295.1 of uncultured Opitutaceae bacterium. Taxonomy (GTDB): domain Bacteria; phylum Verrucomicrobiota; class Verrucomicrobiia; order Opitutales; family Opitutaceae; genus Actomonas. The sequence continues at coordinate 1,632 of CAXBOL010000741.1, read as the reverse complement.
ACCACTTCTTTCATAATTCCCCTGAAATCGTGAGTGGCGAGGCGTTGGAGGCCCGCGTAAGTCGTGCCATGGGGCGAGGTGACTTGATCTCGCAGTGCTTCGGGAGACAGGGGGCTACGGGCCATGAGTCGCGCCGATCCCAATACCGTTTCGATCGCGAGTTTTTCCGCTTCCTCGGAAGTCAATCCTGCGGCAATTCCGGCATCGCGCAGCGCACCGGTAAATTCAAAAACGAAGGCGGGGCCGCATCCACTGACACCCATCAGTGCATCGATTTTGATTTCAGGAACTTCAAGGTGCTGGCCGACGCTTTGGAGCAGGGCCACTATCGTGAGTCGATCGGCTGCGGTGAGGGCTTTTTGCGAACTCCATCCCGTGATGCCGGCCCCGATGGCACTGGGAGTGTTTGGCATGGTCCTGATAATGTTTCGGGCCTGCGGAAACACGGAGGCAAGATGCTCAATCGTTTTAGCGGCCAACACTGAAACGACCAATTTTCCGGTCGTGAGTTCAGCCAGACGGGAGTCCGCGGTGGAAAGATGTTGGGGTTTAAATGCGACCACGACCACATCCGCGTCAGTCAATAGTTCGGGGAGGTCATGGGCCTGCGGGATGCCGGTGCGGCTAGCAAGAAGGTTGGCGCTGGTGCCGGAAGCACTAAAACAAATTATGTCCGACTTGGCGGTAGGATTTGCGGTGAGCAAACCGTCGACGATGGCACTGGCCATTCGCCCTGCTCCAATAAATGCGATTTTAGTCATGATGAATTCCGCGTTCCAGCCGTCTTACGGGGTGCAGTGCGACCGCGATCGTGCCGCCACCGGGTCGATCTTCCACGTTGAGATCGCCGCCCATATTGCGCAGCGAATGGCGCGCCACGGTAAGTCCCATGCCGACGCCGACGGTATGTTTGGAACTGATGAAGGGTTCGAAAATTTGATCGCGAATTTCAGGATCAATGCCTTGCCCGAGGTCAGATAGTCGGAATTCGACCATGGAGGTGTCGCCCACTTGCTTGAGGGCGGTCGTAATCGTCATCTTTTGATTAGCCTGTCCCGCACTGGCTTCCCACCCGTTGGTGAGTAACGCGGCGATGGCGGACTCGAATACCTCAATGTGACTGTCGATGAATAGTTTATCCAATGGGTTGGTGATCGTCACCAGACCTTTGGTCCCGGATTCTTGCTCGAAGCGGCGCACTGCGCCCGCCAATAAGTCCGAAACGAGGAAGGGTTGGGTCGGAAGTCGGGTTTTTCCCACCATCGAACTCAGTTGTCGGATGATAGTGACGATTCGCTGCACGGCGTTTTCGACGTGCGTCACATTTTTCGTTACCGATTCAGGTTTGTGGGCATTGCTTTTAACTAGGTCGAGGTAGCCAATTACGACACCGAGGAGATTATTTAGATTGTGGGAAATACCTTGAGTTACGGCTCCGATGGTGGCGGTGCGACGGGCTTCCACCAATCGTCTTTGGAGGTCAACCATCTCTCGATTGATCGAAACGAACCGGAGTTGGGTCTGCACTCGGGCCAAGGTTTCATCCAGATCGATAGGTTTCGTGATGTAGTCGACTGCTCCTACGGCGAGTCCCTCAATCTTCCCTTCTTTGGAACTCCGGGCGGTGATGAA
>CAXBOL010000740.1:0-3089 GCA_963977295.1 uncultured Opitutaceae bacterium | reverse complement strand
CGAGTATCGCTTCCCGGATCGCCCAGCCGATCCACAGCACCAGACCCACAGCTCCCAATTGGAGTCCGCGCCATAACCAGTAGGCTGTCTTGTCGGGAATTCGCATCGATCGAAAAGTTGAGGAGCCTGATTCACTTCGTCAAATCTGCACCGGCCACCGCCTGAATTCCATGGTTAGCTCACACCGGTTCTTGCACCGACGTTATCCGCCGAACTCAATGAGAGACTTATGAAACGAGTTCTCTTTATCAGCGGCGGCTGGGACGGCCACCAACCCGAAGTATTCACTGCCCTCTATGCTGCCAAATTGGAGGTCCACGGGTTTTCCTGCCAACTCGAAACCGATCTCGACTGCCTTATCTCCCTCGATTTGAGCAGCTTCGATTTGATCGTGCCGAACTGGACCATGGGAGCCCTCACCCCGGAGCAGTCGAAGGCCCTCCGATCGGCCGTTCACGCCGGCACCAATCTCGGTGGCTTCCACGGTGGTCTGGGTGACGCTTTTCGGGCCGACGTGGATTTTAAAATGATGGTTGGAGGCTCTTTCGTGGGACACCCTCATATCGGCGACTACGATGTTTCGATCACGGATCCGGATCATGTGATCACGCAGGGCATCCCGCTCGAGTTTCCTTACAATTCAGAACAGTATTACATGTTGATCGATCCGGGTGTGCACATCTTGGCTGAGACCACCTACATCTACGAGGACCAAGCCGTGCCCATGCCGATTGCCTGGGTCAAACGTTGGGGGAAAGGTCGCGTCTTCTATGCTGCCCTCGGCCACAAACCCGAGGAATTCGAAACCACACCCGCCGCCCTCGAACTCACCGTGCGCGGCCTGCGTTGGGCCGCCGGCGACCTGATTTAGTTTTTTTTCAACCTCAGATCGACGACGATAAACACAGATCAGATCCCCGCTCCATTAAGTGATTAACCGTATGCCCACCTCCACGCTGACGGGCTCCACCGCGTAACGGTAGTGGAGCCATCTGTGTTCATCTGTGGTTAAACAAAATCCCTGCCTCTCCGTCTTTTCTCATGTCTGATTCCCCCACCAAAATCGCGCTCATCGGCTGCGGAAATATTTCCAAGGCCTACTTCGAAGGCTGCCGGAACTACGACAATATCGAGATCGTCGCCTGCGCCGATATCAACGTGCCTCACGCTCAGGCTACGGCCGAAAAACACGGCCTCGCCTTTGGCGGTTCCGTCGAAGCCTTGCTGGCTCGCCCGGAGATTGAAATCGTGGTCAACCTCACCATTCCCGGAGCGCACGCCGACATCAACCGGCAAGCCCTGGCCGCCGGGAAACACGTTTACTGCGAAAAGCCGTTTACCCTCACCGCCGCAGACTCCGCCGCCGTCGTCGCCGATGCCGAGCGCCTTGGGCTACGCATTGCGAGTGCACCCGACACGTTTCTGGGGGCTGGACTGCAAACTGCGCGCCATCTCATCGACAGCGGGACCATCGGCCAACCCGTCGCCGCCTTCGGTTTCATGCTCTGCCCGGGCCACGAATCCTGGCACCCGAATCCAGATTTCTACTACCAAAATGGCGGCGGCCCGATGTTCGACATGGGGCCCTACTACTTGACCGCCATGGTGAATCTCTTTGGTCCAGTCGCGCGGGTCAGTGGCACCGCTAGCAAGACCTTTCCGATTCGCACCATCACCAGCCAGCCTCGGGCCGGAGAAACTGTGAACGTTGAGGTTCCCACGCATTTCTCCACCTCGTTGGAATTCGCCTCCGGACCCGTCGGCACCATGGTCATGAGTTTCGACACTCCGAAAATCGACCTGCCCAACATCGTTGTTTTCGGCACCAAGGGCAATCTCCGGGTGTGCGACCCCAACCACTTCGATTTACCCTGCGCCTTGGCCCCAGCGGGGTCCACCACGTTTGAGCCGGTGCCGATGACTCATGCCATCGGTCGTGCTCGCGGCACTGGAGTCTCGGACTTGGCCAACGCCATTCGCAGCGGTCGCGCCCACCGCACCCGCGGCGATCTGGCCCATCACGTGATCGAAGTCATGGAGGCCGCCACCCGCTCCTCAACGGAGGGCAAGCACATCTCCATCCAATCCACCTGCACCCGACCGGCCCCTTTGCCGACCGATCTGCCCTCAAATCAGATGGATCTTTAACCGGCCCAAAGTAAGTGAGACGCCTGCGGTAACATCCCCCTTGTCAAGATTCCCTCAGTTCTCGTAACTCGCCGGTGCATGGCCGAAGTTACGGAAAAAAACACGTCCAGGCGTTCCAAGTGGATCGTCTTCGTTGCGCTTTTTGGCGTCGGATTGATTTGGTCGCTCTACACGCAACACGTGTGGGAGGACTACTACATTACTTACCGGGCATCGAAGAATCTCGCCACCGGCCAAGGACTCACCTTCACGGCGGGCGAACGCGTGCACTCCTTCACCTCGCCGCTCGGCGTGCTACTCCCCGCCTTGGCCAGTGTGCTGACCGCCAACACTTCGGACGATGGCGCGTTGTGGATCTTTCGCATCTTCAGCATTTCCGCCTACGCCGGAGCGGGTGTCTTTCTCTGGCTCACGTTGAGGAAGCTTTTCCCCGGTTCATGGCTGGCCATCGCGATGATCGCCATATTTGGCTTGGAGTCCAAGATTGTGGACTTCTCCACCAACGGCATGGAGACCGGCCTGCTCCTGTTCTTCCTCGGCTGGATGGTCTACGCCTGTTTCACCCATCCACCCAGGGTAGAGTGGCACATCGGACTCGCTTGGGCGGGGCTGATGTGGAGTCGACCGGACTCATTTATCTATATCGGATTTTTTGGCCTGGCCCTGCTGGCGATGCCGTTCGCCTCCAACGGGGCGTCTCAACGCAAGGCGTGGTTCCGAAAACTGATCATCGCCGGATTGATTACCACCGTGGTCTACCTGCCGTGGTTCATCTGGGCGACCGTCTACTACGGCACGCCAATTCCGCATACTGTCATCGCAAAAGGCTTTGGTGCGCCTTCTCGTGGTCCGATGGATTTCGTGCACATGGTGCTGAGTTTTCCGGCTCATGTGACGACGCAACTCGATATGCTCCGCACGATTTTCATGCCACCTTACAG
>CAXBOL010000739.1:0-3094 GCA_963977295.1 uncultured Opitutaceae bacterium | reverse complement strand
AAAAGTCCACCCATTGTCGGGGTATTTTTTTTATCAAAGCGTGATGCCAAATCACCCGTGCGATCGTCATCGTAGTGCTGCCCCAGTTTCATTCGCCGCAAATAGGCAATCAACCAGGGCCCAATCACAAAACCGACCACCATCGCCGTTCCAGCGGCCAGCAACGTGCGCAACGTGATGTAACGCAGGACCCGCAAGGGTCCCCAAACGTGTTCGTATTCAGCAAGGTAGGACAACATTAGTGCGCGCCTCCGGTTTCTCCCGCTAACACCGATTCCAGATGATAACGCCGACTTCCTTTGATGAATACCGGACCGGGCCAAGCTGCCACCCGTTGGTCCACTCCCTGCAACGATCCAAGAACTTCAATCTGAGCGTCCCGGGCGCCGCGGTCCAAGGCACCAAAACGAACCGATTCCGCGCCAGTGCCAATGAGCAGCAATTGGTCGGATGCGCGAAGGCGCAAACGTTGGCCCAGTTCACGGTGCTTGAGTTCACACTCCTCACCGAGTTCCTCCATTCCGCCCACGATGAATAGTCGGTTTGAAACCTCTTGGCTCAACTCATCAAAAATTCCCAATGCGTCGATCATCGATGCCGGATTCGCGTTGTAGCAGTCCACATACACCAAGCGCCCCCGCTCTTGCCGAACTTCACCTCGCAGTGGAGCAGGCCCCCACCCTTCCAGTCGGGTGCGAATATCAGTTGGTTCCACCCCCAGCCACCGGGCGACCGAAATCGCCAAGACCGCGTTCTGCGTCATCCCATCGCTGACTCGTCGAAAGGTATAATGCTCCACCGGGGAATCACCCTGTGCGACAACGATAGCCGTGTTTGCCCCCCGATGTGTCACCGTGAAATAGATGGTGTCGCGGTCCGTGCTTTCAGGAAGAACCACATCCGCGCGTTGCACCACCAATCGGCGTCCAGCCAACGCCCTGAACGGGTCCATTTTCGCCACCCCCAATGGAAACACGGCCACCCCATTTTCCCGCACCTGGGCGGGTAACACCGACTTTTCCCGAGCCACCCCAGCAAGTCCGCCCAGCTCTTTGGTATGCGCATGGTCCACCAACGTGATGACACCGACATCCGGTTCAATCATGTCGGCCAACACCGCCATTTCTCCAGGAGCACTGATCCCAGCTTCCACCACGGCAAACTCATGGCACTCCGAATCCAGCCGCGTTAGCGTCAATGGCACGCCCAGGTGATTGTTCAGATTGCCCTCGGTGGCCAGCGTCTGAGGTCCCAGCAATCGAGCCAACAGATCCTTGGTCGAGGTTTTGCCCGCACTGCCGGAAATACCGGTCACTTTCCCAGCAAAATTGCGACGATGCTCTCGCGCAATTTTCTGAAAGGCGGCAAGGGTTCGGTCTACCACCAGCTGAGGTAACGCCACCCCCACTTGCACCTGTTCAACCAGCGCCGCACTGGCCCCCGCGGCAGCCGCCGCGGCCAGAAAATCGTGTCCGTCCCGTTCCGCGGTTTTCAAAGCGACAAAAACATCGCCCGATTTCAATCGACGCGTGTCGATGCCAAAACCCAACAGCGCGCGCGAAGGCTCCTCGGTCCAGTGACCGGCGGTCCAAGCGGCAAGTTGAGCGGGGCTAAATCGAGGCACTTCGAAAAATTCGTCTAATGGGAGGGGGTGGAAATTCGTTTAATGGCGATCAGCTCTCGCGCCACCAGCCGATCGTCAAAAGGCACCACCGTGTCGGCAAATTCCTGATACGGTTCATGACCCTTGCCTGCGATGAGAATGCTGTCCCCCGGCTTGGCCATATCGAGAGCCAGGCTGATGGCCCGGCGGCGATCCTCGATCCAAGTAATCTTACGGGGATCCGTTGTGCCGCCTTGCATGTCGCTGAAAATTTGAGCCAGGTTCTCTCGGCGAGGATTGTCAGCCGTGGCGAACGCAAAATCAGCCTGCTCTTGGACGGCTTTCACCATCATCGGCCGTTTGGCTCGGTCGCGGTTTCCGCCACAACCGAAAATCACCATCAATCTTCCGGGCGTAACCGGTCTCAACATCGTCAATGCGTTACGCAACGCATCGTCAGTGTGCGCATAGTCCACCAACACATTGAATGACTGCCCTTCTTCGACCCGCTCCATGCGGCCCGGCACGCCAATAAAGGTCGCCAAGCGTTCCAGGAAAATTGCCGGATCGCGGCCCATCCCGTAAACGGTGGCGACCGCGGCGAGCAGATTGGAAAGATTGTAGCGACCGATCAGCGGCGAATTCACCACTTTTTCGCCCTCCGGCCAAATGATTCGAGCCCGGGTAGATTTGAATCCAAATTCAATTTTATCCGCCCGCACGTCCGCATCCGAACTTTCCCCAAAGCTAATCCGCTTTTGACCACTCGACAGCCGAGCCCAGAGTTTACGACCGTAAGTGTCATCGAGGTTGATGACCGCGACCCCGGGACGCTCGCCAAGCTCACCCGTGAACAAACGACTCTTGACCTCGAAATACTCATCCATCGAATCATGGTAATCCAGATGGTCCCGGGTCAGGTTAGTGAACACCGCCGCCGCAAAATCGAGGCCATTGATCCGTTGCTGATCAATCCCGTGTGAGCTGACTTCCATGACTGCGTGAGCACACCCAGCATCACGCATCTGCGCCAACATTCCAAACGTATCAATCGCTTCCGGGGTAGTCTTGAATGAAGGCACCGAACGGACGCCTAAATCGTAGGAAATGGTGCCCAAGAGACCGACCGGTTTTTCGCCCGCGAGAAAATGGCGGATCAAATGCGCCACGGTCGTCTTGCCGTTGGTGCCGGTGATTCCCACCACTCCCATATCTTCATCAGGACGTTTGAAATAACGACGAGCCATCGATGCCATCACCGCCCGCGGGTCGGTCACTTGGACGAAGGTGACTTTCGCCGGAATCGTCTTTGGCATTATACTGGTGATAACGGCGACGGCGCCGCGAGATACGGCTTCATCGACAAACGCCCCGCCATGGGTGCGTAATCCCGGCAGCGCAAAAAATACGTTACCCGGCACCACCCGGCGGCTGTCCATCACCAGGCCAGAAATTGGGCGGTCGCGTTCACCTTTGACGGCGATCACCTCA
>CAXBOL010000738.1:0-3101 GCA_963977295.1 uncultured Opitutaceae bacterium | reverse complement strand
ATCGGTATTTTGGCGGCGATCATTATCCCTACTGTAAGCGGTGCCCGTGATGCGGTGACCCGGGCGAAGACCAAGGCTCAATTCAGTCAGTGGGCTGCCGCGATGGAGCTGTTCCGCCAAGAGTATGGGTTTTATCCCGACATCGCTCTTAATGGCCTCGTGGATTCAGAACGTTTCGCGGCGGAATTGACGGGACGCACCCTGACCGGGGCTGCGGTTGCGGGAGGCGCTTGGGGCAACCGCAAGGGCCTCTCGTTCTATTCTCTGGGGGCAGACGAATTGTCGGAGGACGGCACCGGGTTGATCGATGGGTTTGGTAACACCGCCATCGCGCTGCGGATCGACTCCAATCGAGATGGGTTAATTAACGGCTCGGACTTGGGCTCATGGGTCGGAGTGGCTGGCGCGGAGGAAAGATCATTCAGCCCCACCGAGGTGGACGGAGCCGTGCCGGCGAGTGGCGTGCGGGCCAAGGTTGTGTTCTATTCCGGGGGGCGAGGGCGGGCTGCCACCGATTTGATTCTCAGTTGGCGATAACGCCGTCATGGGTGAAATGTAGCAGATACCGCCATGCGATCGACCTCCTCGTTTCCTTCAGCTCACCGACGGGCCAAGGGGCATCCTCTGCAGATGAGAGCGACGGCGGCAGCCTTCACACTGATTGAGCTTTTGGTAGTGATTGGAGTCATTGCGATTCTCGCCGGGGCGATGGGCATGGGTCTATCCGGGGGAAACCAAGCCACAGACTTGGCCAGCGCCCGGGAGATTCTCCGAGTTCAGCTGATTGCGGCCCGCAGTCAGGCCGCGCTGCACCAGCATGAAGCAGCCTTGTTTATCGCGGCGGATCCCAGTGACGACACCCACTATCTACGTTATCTGACCGTGGTGGCGAGAGAGACGGCATCAAGCCCGTGGCGGATCAGTTCGAGAGGAGCGACCTTGCCCGGCGAAGTGTGGGTTATGCCCCCCGTGTCCGGGAGCACCGTGCTAACCGGGACCGCATCCATCGAGGTGACTCCCGGCCAACCGGCGACGTTGGGATATCTCTTACCGATTAACGCCAATGGCACCCTCACCAACGGCGGAGCTGGTGAACTTTGGGTCAGCATCGGCACACTGGAAGGGAATCAGGTTCGTTTCGATCAATCCTCGCCTCGGCTCGGAATAACCCTCAGTCGATACGGAGCGATCTCGCTGATCGATGATGACGGAGGGGGGGCGCCATGAAATCAACTCACGCTTTTTCGTTGGTCGAAGTGGTGATTGCCATCGGGGTCTTTGTCGCGGGAGTCGTAGGCGCGATCGCCCTGCTGTCCTCGTCCACTGACTCTGCGAGCCAAACCCTCGATGCGAATGCAGCCTTGCGACTGGCTGAATCCAGCGCGGCCTTGGTGCAACAAATGACTTGGACTCAGGTGACGGCGCAGTTGCGGGAAAATTCTCCCAATCCCATCTACGCCAACAAAGACGGCAGCCGAAATGGTCTGGTTAATGTGGTCGAAATCGAGGAGGCGCACTATCAAATCGAACTGGTTCGTTTGTCGAATCTGTCACCAGTGACCAACGACGACGATGCCGGGTTTTTGGCGTTCGCGTTGGAGATTTCCTGGCCGGTGCGGCAGGATGCGGCGGGGATTCTCCCCCCGTCGAGTCGTGAGCGTTTCACCCTCAAACTGGCGGTTAACCGATGACGGGGATTATACGACGGGCGGGCGGATTTACGCTGGTGGAATTATTGGTCGCCGTCGGTATTACCGCGGTGTTGGCGGGCGTGCTTTTGGCGATCACTTCGAACACCCTCAGAATATGGGAGCGATCGGTGGGATCCTTGGTGATGGAAAATCAAGCCGAGCTCATCCTGACTCGATTTTCTCAGGACGTGGAGAGCCTCGTTGCTCGAGATGATTCCAGTGAGGGGATAGTCTTAATGTCGACGGGAACACCAACCGCCCGACTCAGTTTTTTCTCCGACGTGGCTGGAACCTCGGGGGACGAAGGTGAACCGGTGGCTCCGCGCGAGGTAATCTACGAACTCGAAGGTGACGCACCTCCGTATCGACTCTTCCGCGCCGAAGGGACGGCGGAAGACGCCCTGGCGACCGGCTTGGCGTTTTCGGACGACACCAGAATCGGTGACAATGAATATTTGCTCGGCGAATTCATTGAAGGGTGGAGTGTATCGTTTTGGCGCGAGCCGGACGTCGAAATTGATCTAACCATCTCCACGGAGGTGCCCCGGCTCGCCCGGGGTGAACTCACCCTGATTTCGGCCGACGGCGTCTCCCGTTTGGCCGCAGTGGCGACGGGTCTTGCCCATGAGTCGGCTGCCGATATCCGGCAGCAAACCACTCAAACATTCATGCGATGGATGCAACTCCGGAGTGGCCGGTGATGACGTCTCGAGAACTCCACCCGGAACGTGGCTTAGCCTTGCTACTGGTCATTTCGCTGTTGGCCTTGGTGACGGTGTTGGTGGTGAGTCTCGCATTGATCACCCGCGTGGAAACCCAAGTCAACGTGGGAAGTGCCGCGCAAATTCAGGCGCGGCAAAATGCGTTGCTCGCCCTGTCAATTGCGATGGGACAGCTCCAGCTAGAGGTAGGGCCAGATCAACGGATCACGACCACAGCGGAAGCCGTTTCTGCGTCGGTCGCGAATCCACATTGGACAGGAGTCTGGCGCGCCGATTTTGCCACGAGCGCACCGGTCTGGTTGGTGAGTGGAGAAGGGGCGGACCCTATGATTCCGCTCCCCGCCGACCGCGCGACGATTGAGCTGGTGGCGGGATCCTCCACCCCCGAAGGCGCGGTGAGGGTCCCCCTAGAACTTCTGCCCGAGACTGAACTCCTAGGATTTACGGGAGAGCAAATCACCGGGGCCTTCGGCTACTTCGTCGCGGATCAGGGCGTGAAAGCGAGCGTGGGTCCCAATCGTGCAGAGGCGGTCGCCGCGCAGGTGGATTGGGTGCCGTATGAAAGCCGCTATGCCGCCGAACGTCTACCGGTCTCAGGAGGAGGCACCGCCGCGCCGTTCTATGCGGATGCTTCGGTCGATCTTTCCCCGGCTGAAACGCAGTTCCGCCTTAACGCTCTGACCCTGTT
>CAXBOL010000737.1:0-3105 GCA_963977295.1 uncultured Opitutaceae bacterium | reverse complement strand
TGGTGGCGCGCTGGGCGATCTTGTTACCGATCATTTCACTGCTTGGACCTCCGACGATCGCAGGGATGGCGTAGGAGCCGAGCGCAGGGATGAAAACAATCAAAAACGCCGTCAACAACCCGGTGCGAATACCGGGGAGAAAGACACCACGAAATGCGCGCCACTTGGTCGCGCCCAAATCCCGAGCCGCATCGAGCAGGGTGAAGTCAAACTTCTCCGCGGCGGCGTAGATAGGCAGGATCGCGAAGGGCAGATAGGTGTAAATCAGAACGAGTAAAATGGCGCCGTTGTTGTAGAGCAGTTGAGTGTTCGGCTCGGCCCAACCCAGCGCGACGCAGATTGATTTCACGAAGCCGTCGGGGGGGAGGAGGGTGCGCCACGCAAAGATCCGGATGAGGAAATTTGTCCAAAACGGCAGAATTATCAGGATCAAGATTCGGTGGCGCCAGCGCACATTCAGTCGGGCAACCCAGTAGGCCACCGGCACCCCAAGTCCCAAGCAAAATACCGTGCACACGGCACTCAACCACAGGGTGCGCCAGATAATGGATGGGTAGGCGGGGTTGTTTAAGCTTAACCAGGTTGCCAACGTCCAACCTTGTCCGGCGCCACCGGTGAGGTCGGTCGGTTTGAACGAAAAGGCGAAGACTAACACCGTGGGGACAGCAAAGAAGACCACCAACCAGGTAAAGCTGGGAATAGTAAGTAACTGCTCGATCCACCGGTTTTTTTTCATCTTACCGAGGGGGCTTCTATGATCAGGTAACCGTCGTTTGAATACCAACTCAACCAGACCTCTTCATTCCAAGTGATGGGTTCATAGTCCGGCAGGAATCGGCGATGTTGTTTCCAAACTGAGACCAACCTTCCGCCGACCTTAACTCGGTAGTGCGTGCGCGAGCCGAGGTAAATCAGATCGACGACGACGCCGCGGATGGAGTTAAGCCCGTCTTGGGGCGAAGGGCATTCGCGTCTCAAGGCAATGCGTTCGGGGCGCAAACTGAGCACGACGTCGGTGCCGATCGGGAAATCACCCTCTCGTTGGGCCAGCAACAAGTCGCTTTCGCGCTCGTGACCGTCTTCAACCCGAATGATGGGGGCGAGCTCCTTTGATCGCAGGCATTGCGTGGAACCGCGTTTCGCGGCGGCAATTTTCGCGTCAAAAAGATTAGTGTCGCCCACGAAGCCGGCTACGAATCGGCTGTGAGGGGTTTCGTAAACCTCACTCGGCGTGCCGATCTGCTCAAAGCGACCATGATTCATCACCGCAACCCGATCGCCCAGTGACATCGCTTCGCCTTGGTCGTGGGTCACGTATAAGAAGGTGGTGCCGACTTCGTCGTGAATGTTGTCGAGCTCGATCAACATGCGCTGGCGCAGCTTCAAATCGAGAGCGGCCAAGGGTTCGTCCAGTAGAAGCAGTTCCGGTTTGTTGATGAGGGCTCGGGCAATGGCGACCCGTTGTTTTTGCCCGCCACTGATCTGCCCCGGCTTTTTATCGGCATGTGCACTCATTTGGATGAGTTCGAGCATACGATTCACTTCACTGGTGATCTCGTGGGCGGAGCGTTTGGCGATGGTCAGACCGAAGCCGATGTTTTCGCGGATGGTGAGGTGGGGGAACAGGGCATAGTTCTGAAACACCGTGTTGATCGGACGCTGGTTCGGGGGCACATGGGTGAGGTCGCGTCCGTTGACTAAGACCCGCCCCTCCTCAGGCTCGATAAACCCCGCAAGAATCCTCAACAGGGTGGTCTTGCCGCAACCACTGGGACCGAGCAGCGAGAATACTTCCCCTTTGGTTAGTTTGAGCGAAACGTTATCGACCACAGTCGTCTCGCCATATCGCTTGGTAATGTTCTGCAGCTCGATAAACGCGGCCATGTCAGGCCTGATTTGGCGGGATCGGTCAGGCATGGCCAGAAATTTGCGGCGGACGAAAAACGATTCTTGGTCGAGCCTGTCCAAGCGGAAACCAAGAGAGATGAAACGAATTGAGCACGCGTCAACAAGACGAGCGCGACGGGGAAACGGTTGGGGGGCTGTTATTCACTTAATTTCCGCATTTGAAGTGGGTCACTGAGATCACGGCGGGTTGCGCAGAGTTCAACGAGCGACGGTTACGGGATCAATCTTTGGGTCGGCAATTTCCCTTTCGAGGGGAAGGGGAATGGACAGGATTATTTTAGCATGAAACCCCCGTCAAAAATTCCGCGTCTAACTCCACCAGCCCAAAGCAATCAGATTTTACAGGAGGAAAAAGAGGAAACGGAGAAGGTTGCAAGTATAAGATAACCAGTTTCTTCCGTCTTATTTAATCTTGTTGAATAAATGTATTCGCAATGGGTGCGCGGCTGTCCTTCCGGGGTAAGGATTTATTCTCCTGGGTCTCATCCCTCTCAATCTCTGTGAGACTCCGGTTTGCCTCTGTGCCCTCCGTGACGAACTGCGTTCTGTGAGATTAACCACGAACTGACTCGGTTTCGGGCGTTCGTCTTATCGGCCAATGAAACAAAAAGCGCGTCCCGATGAAGGGACGCGCTAGTAGAGGAAGGGTGGCGACTAAGTTGAGCTTAGAGGGACGCGCGGAGATCGTCGAGCTGACCGGCTGCTCCGAGGAGTTCGCAACGGCCGGCGATGAATTTCGCGTATTCCTTGATGAAGATCGTCCCGGGGGGGCGGAAGTCGAACTTCTCAGGATTGTCGCGGAAGAACTCGCGGTGAACGCGGGTCCAGACGAGACGTCCGTCGGTGTCGATGTTGATCTTGGTTACGCCCTTCTTGGCCGCGGGAAGATACTCGTTCACATCCACACCCATGGAGTCTTGAATGGTGCCGCCGGCTGCATTGATGCGGGCGACTTCGTCTTGAGGAACGGAAGAAGAGCCATGCATCACGAGAGGGAAGCCCGGGAGGCGGGCTTTGATCTTATCGAGCACATCAAAATGGAGGGATTGGCGCCCCTTGAACTTGAAGGCGCCGTGGCTGGTGCCGATGGCGCAGGCCAGGGAATCACAACCGGTGAGTTTGACGAACTCCTCGGCTTCCGCGGGCTCGGTCAAGCAGGCGTTACCCTCATCGACGGCGATATCTTCTTCGACGCCA
>CAXBOL010000736.1:0-3112 GCA_963977295.1 uncultured Opitutaceae bacterium | reverse complement strand
CGTTACAATGGGTGCGAGATCAGTTTCGGATTTTAGCTTTGGAGGATATCCGAGGCTTCGGCGGAGTCTGCCGCCGCAATCCTACGGCGAAACCGCCAAACCCAGTTGCGCGATGACGTGGGCTGCGAGGTAGGTCGTCTGGCCGGAGGGGATGAAACGGGTCAACTCGGAGGCATCGAGTCCGGCGGTGACAAGTGCAGGTTCGGTCAGCCCTTCGGGTCGCCGCTGACCCAGCCCGATGGTGCCGAGCAAACCGTTGCACAGGCATAACCTACCCGCAGTGTCGGCGGGATCGCCGCCCTTGGCGACGTAATCCGCGATTGGTTCGGCGGGGCAGCGGTAGCCCAGTGAACCGTCGGGGCGCCGGTAGGCGACCCGCAGGTAGCCCAAGTCGCAGCGGCGCGGACGTTGGGTCGCGATATGGGGGGCGGCCAGGGTATTGGGCAGTTGTAGGACTTTGAAAGGCAGGCCGGTAGGGGATACTCGCGCGTCTGTGGTCACTTCCAGTTGACCGGCTCGGCTGAGCGCGATGGCCCGAAGTTTCAAATCCGGCGCGATGCCTGATTCCTCGCAAAAGGCAAACGCGGTGCCGATTTGCACCCCCTGGGCTCCGGCGGCCCGAGCGGCCGCCAGGCGGGCGGGATCGGCAAAGGATCCCGCCAGCCAGAACGGTCGTTCGAGTGCCCGCATCGCAGCGAGATCAACCTCGTCACGGGGACCGTAGATCGGGGATTCATTGCCCCTGGTGGAGGCACCACGGGGGGGGGCGTTATGTCCACCAGCAGTCCAGCCTTCGACGACAAAACCATCGACCCGACCCGAAGCCTTGCGGGCGAGCGAGGTGGCCAAAACGTGAGACGAAACAATGGCCAGAAAGCGGGGCCGGGGCAGGGGGCGCGGTTCGGGCATCCACTCAGAAGGATCCAGGCGCATCTCGGTTACCGGCGGCGTCTCTGTCTTGGCGACGGTAGCGGGAGCGGCCACGACGTCCAGGGGCAAGACGGCTGGTTCGCCCTGGGAAAAGCGGTCCAACGCTCCCGGAACAGCGCGAGGGATGCCCGCTCCCATGAGCACGTAATCAACGCCAGCCAGCATCGCCCCGAATAAGGTGGGCAGGGTGGGAATTTGGATTTTTTCCAACAAATTCAGGCCGACGATTCCGTCGTGGGTCTCCTTGGCCAAGTAGACTTCAACAAAGGCGGCCAGAATCGTTAGGCTGGTCCAGAATTTACCGGCGTCGTGACGCGGCATGGGGGCCGAGGCGTAGGGGGTGCCGTCGGGAAGGCCCTCAGGGCGCCAGAACCGATGCAGGATGGTCCTGGCTTCTGCGCGCAAGGGACAAGCCGCCAGCGCGCGCCGGATGTCGCCAGCAAAGTCGCCATCCTGCAGGCGTCGGACCAGCACGCTGGCGAGCGCGGTTCCGGAAACCACGCCCAACTGGCCGCAACGTGCCACCGCGCGGGCCAGCCTCCAGTCAGAGACGCCGACGCCCATGCCGCCTTGGATGAGAGTGGGCCATACGAGGCCGGGAGTGAGGTGAGAAACAGAATCCACAGTCGATGCTAGCGGAATGAACCGGCGGGCGCCTTGATGAAGATCAAGCTTTGGCTTGATTGACAGTGTAGGACCGCGCCGCTCTGAAATTGAAAAGCGACCGTGCTTTCCGAAAAACTTGATTCGAATCAAGGACTACCGACTGAGAATGGGGTATTGATTGAGGACAAGTTTCACTCGCAATAGGATGTGACGGAATTCGGCCGCCGTCGATCGGACGGGACGAACGACAACTTCAACCTCAAGACCACCTCAGCTCGGAGCACCGGTTCCCTCATTTTCCATGGCTCACTACTACGGACTCTTCGTCACGATTCATCTGCTCTGTGCAATCACCTTTGTGGGGGCGGTCTTTTTTGAGGTGCTCGTGATCGAACCCTTGGAGAAAAAACTGCCGTCCGGTTTGGGGGCCCAACTCGCCGAGGCCATTCCGGCGCACGTGCGAAAGTTCATGCCGGTGATCGTGGCGCTGCTTTTCCTCACAGGTGGAGCAATGTATTGGATCCACTACTCGGCCCGCCCTGACTTCTTTTCGAGCCGCTTCGGCATTCTGCTCACGATCAAGATGACGCTGGCTTTCGCCGTTCTCAGTGTGTTCGTGACGGCGATGCGCGCTTCAATCAAGGGCACCATGGACCTCTGTCGGTTCAATCACACCCACCGCATCGTCGCCGGGCTCATGCTGGCGATCGTGCTCCTGGCGAAGGGGATGTTTTATCTTTGAGTATCGTGCTCTCGGTCCCTCCATCAGGATGTGCATTTCGGCCCTGTCGTCGGTAGCGGCGGTGAGCACCTTGAGTAGACGTTGCTCCACCGCGCCAACACCCAACGAAACCATTGAAGGTTTTGGCTCGAACTTCCGCGACGTCGTTGAACTGGGCTGTGGCGAGGGAACGTTCACGCTGCCCCCTGGTCCAGCGGACTGGCGGCGCCGTGCAGACGATCGGTATCGACCCAGGGATGGTCGCGGTCACGGACGACCGGGCTTCTGCGACGCGGCATTGCGGTTAACATCCTGCACTCGGTGGCCGGGAGCCCGATGAGCCTTTAACCGGAAAGGAGCAGTCAGCGGCCTAGAAATCGGACCGAATACCTACGAGTAGAAATCGCCTCGAGAAGTTCGAAGCGCGCAGGCACGGAGGCCCGTTTCAGTGATGCGGTCGTAATCTCTTAGGTTTGTTGGCACAGGGTATCACAGTCCCAATACCGTGCGCATTTGCGTCGGTTGCATGACGAGGTCGGCCAGGGTGTAGCGGTCTAATACGGCGAAGAACGCTACCGCCGCCTCGTCGAACACACCTTTTAACCGGCAGCAGGGCGCTAGTCGGCACGCGCGGTCTTTGTTATCCCGGCAGGTGATTACTGTTTCTGTTTCCTCACCGAGTCGGACGATGTCGCCTAAACAAATTTCTTCCACAGGACGGGCGAGACTGAATCCGCCGCCGACGCCGCGTTGGGTGACCAGATATCCGTGACGCCCGAGATCATGCACGATCTTTACCAGATGATGCCGGGAGATGCCGTAGGTCGCCGCCACTTCATCCACCGTCACACGCGA
>CAXBOL010000735.1:0-3113 GCA_963977295.1 uncultured Opitutaceae bacterium | reverse complement strand
AGACCAAGATCGCGTTCATTGGCGCGGCCCCGAATCCCACGCGGTGGGCCCAACGGGAAGCGCAAGTCCGGTTCAACGGGCTGGTGGCCGACTACTGTGCCCAATACGGGCACGACTTCATCGACGTATGGACCCCGATGCTGGGGGAGGATGGCAAGCCATCGCGGGATATTTACGTCGCTGACGGACTCCACATGAACGCGGCGGGTTATGTCATGTGGAAGGCGATTGTCGCACCGTATTTGATTAAATAATACAGCAGAATCAGTCCTGACTCCAGAGGGTATCGATGGAGATGACCTTCACTTGATCCGGGCTGGCGGCTTCGAGGAGAATCTCGAGGGCGCGAGTCCGGCGCTGGAAAGCTCCTCCGACACTTTCGTAGTAGGCATAGAACCCATCGCCTTTGACGCGGTAGCGGTGGGTCCAACCAGGCACGGGTTCGGGGGTATCGAGTTCGATGGCCGCGTCGGTGACGGTGGCATAGCCGGAGCCGATTCTGGTGCGATAGCGGAGATAATTCAGGGCGGCGGATTCAGCTTTGGCCAGCACCGCTTTGGTGATGGCTGCTCGCGCGGCGGCGTTGGCTTCCGGGGAGCCAATGGGGGCGGGATTTGGCAGCGGTGTGGTCGCGACTGTCTCGGTTTCCGCCGAAGAATTCTCCGGTTCACGGGGGGGCGGAACCTCGGCGGTTCGGCGCGCGATGGCGTCTTTGACGAAGGTCGGGAAAAGTAAGGACGGGTAGGGTTTGAGCTGCCGGTCCTCGTAGACGTAGATGAGGCCGGAATCGCGGTTGAAGCCATTGAGGGTCACGTCTTTGAGGATGCGTCCATTGGAGAGCGTGATGCGGTGGTAGCTGAGTTTGAGAGGCACGAGGGCATCCGCTTGCAGCAGGCCGCTGAAAATGACGGTAAGACTGAGCGCGAGCAGGCGGGTGCGGGTGCGGGTAAACGGCGCGGCCATCTCCATGGGACCAAGAGAAGGGCAAAAGTGTTCCTTGGCCAGACCCGTTGATCCAACTTGGCGGTCGAAGGCTAGGATACGGACTAGACGCGGAGGAGGAAATTGCCTCATGTTGTCGATCCCTCGTTTCCCCGCTTTCGATATGCACCCCCTCCTCATTGCCCTTTTGGCCGGTCTCGGCTTCATCGTCGCCTATCACACCTACGGCCGTTGGCTGGGCGGCAAGATCTTCAAACTTTCGGCCAATGCGATTTGTCCGTCGCGCGCCCTGGCCGATGGCAACGATTATGTGGAAACGCCGAAGGGGGTTTTATTCGGGCATCATTTTGCGTCCATCGCGGGCACGGGGCCGATCGTCGGACCGGCGATCGCGATCACCTGGGGGTGGTTGCCGGCCATGTTGTGGGTGTTGTTCGGCTCGGTGTTTATCGGCGCGGTGCACGATTTCGGGGCGCTGGTGGTGTCGTTGCGCAACAACGGTCAGACGGTGGGTGACATTGCGGGGCGTGTGCTCAATCGGCGGGTGCGATTGTTGTTTTTGTGCATCCTGTTTTTGGCGCTGACGATTGTGTTGGCGATTTTCGGTTTGGTGATCGCGTCGGTGTTTAAAATGTATCCGAGCGCGATCGTGCCCTGCATGATTCAAATCCCGATTGCGGTGGCGATTGGCACGTGGCTCAACCAGCACGGCAGGAGTCTGAAACTTCCCTCGATTCTAGCCCTGGCGGTGATGTATCTTACGGTAATTTACGGGGATGTGGGAGTGTTGCACAGTTTGAATACTGCGATGGCGGAGTGGTCGCCGATCACGTGGGTCTTGTTGCTGTTGGGGTATTCCTACGTGGCTTCCGTTTTGCCGGTCTGGACTCTGTTGCAGCCGCGCGACTACATCAATTCGCTCCAACTGATCTCGGTGTTGGGGCTGCTGGTGTTGGGCCTGATTGCGGCGTCGCTCTTCGGCGGTGCCCCCGTGGCTGGCGGCACGGAAAGCGTGGCGTTTGCCTTGGCCGCGCCAGCGATCAACCCGAATCCGGTGGGTGCACCCGCGATGTTTCCGTTTTTATTCATCACCATCGCGTGTGGCGCGATCAGTGGGTTTCACTGTCTTGTGTCGTCGGGGACCAGCAGTAAACAGCTCAAGAGCGAGCCCGATGCGCGGTTTATCGGCTACGGGGCGATGTTGACCGAAGGATTCTTGGCGACGCTCGTCATTCTGGCCTGTGGGGCCGGGGTGGGATTGGGCGTGGCCGGAGCGGGGGCCGGAGGCGCGACGCTGGTCGGGCACGAAGCGTGGATGCATCACTATGGGGTGTGGACTTCGGGGTTGGGTCCGGCCTTGGGTGCGTTTGTGGGCGGTTCGGCCAATTTCTTGAAAGCCCTCGGTCTGCCGGGAGGCGTGGCGATTGCGTTGATGGGTGTGTTCGTGGCCTCGTTTGCGGGCACGACCCTCGATACCGCGTGTCGGTTGCAACGCTACATCGTGCAGGAGTTGGCCAACACCATGGCTCCGAAGACGAGTGGGGTCGACGTGTTGGGCTGGTTGCGGGGCAAGCACGGGGCGACGATCTTTGCGGTGGGCACGGCACTGCTCTTGGCAGCGGTGCCCCCGGTTGGCCAAGAGTGGTCGATGGCCAATGCCGGCAAAGGCGGATTAATCCTTTGGCCGATCTTTGGTGCGACCAATCAGCTGTTGGGCGGGCTGTCGTTCTTGGTGGTGACGTTCTACCTGTGGCGGCGGTCAGTGCCGATTTGGTTCTTGGTCGTGCCGACGATTTTGCTGCTTATTTTGCCGGCTTGGGCCATGACACTGCAGGCATTTGTGGGTGAGCAAAGTTGGCTCGCGCAGGGCAACTGGCTGCTGGTTGGTATTGCGACTATCACGATGATTTTGGAGGCGTGGATGGTGGTTGAGGCCATCCAGCTCTTCCCGCGGGTGAAAGGCGTGGTTGAGGCCAACGCCGTGCAACCGGCCCGAGCCTGAGGCAGTTCGCGTGAAAGGCAGGGGCTGGCAGTCGTGATTTAGCGACAAGGTGGGAGCTTGACCCCCATGGCTTAAAGGTTGGTCTGAGTAACAAATGCAGTTTTCCATTCGACGTATCCGTAAAAAGGCTGGAGCCAAAGAACGGGGAATCGTGGATGTGGCGGACGAA
>CAXBOL010000734.1:0-3121 GCA_963977295.1 uncultured Opitutaceae bacterium | reverse complement strand
TAATATACCTAGTCCTTCTGGCTGATCTCCCGGCAGATCCTTGGCACTGTGCACCGCGATATCGGCTTCACCGCGTAAAAGGGACTCTTCCAGCTCTTTGGTAAAAAGTCCCTTACCTCCTTTGGTTTCCAAAGACCATGCAGTTTGCCGATCTCCGGTCGTCACCATTTTCAACAGTTCGACTTCAATGCCGGTAATTGTCTGGATTTGGTGAGCAACCATTTCGCTCTGGGCCAAGGCGAGCGGACTCTTTCGAGTGGCGAGCACGATTTTCTTCATAATGTAAAATTTACGGAATCCGTGGAGGAAAATAAAAAAGGCCACGGAACGTCGAAGGAAACTCCTTCACGACGCACCGTGGCCGGAAAATCTAGGTCGAATCGACTTAGTAGCTAGCCGCGACGCCGGAGATGTTCTTCTTGGCCATCCAAGGCATCATCCCGCGCAGACGAGCACCCGTCTTCTCAATTTGGTGTTTTTCACCGGCTTTGAGTAGTTTGTTGTAGTTTTTCAAGCCACCCTTGTATTCGGCCACCCATTGCTTGGTGAACTTACCCGTTTGGATCTCTTTGAGGATCTTCTTCATTTCCGTCTTCGTCTTCGAGTTGATGACGCGCGGTCCGCGGGTAATGTCACCATACTTAGCGGTTTCGGAAATTGAGAAACGCATCCCGGCGATGCCAGACTCATACATGAGATCACAAATGAGTTTCAGCTCATGGAGGCACTCGAAATAAGCCATTTCCGGCTGGTATCCCGCCTCAACGAGGGTTTCGAACCCGGCTTGCACCAGCGCGCTGGCCCCACCGCAGAGCACGGCTTGCTCACCAAATAAATCGGTCTCGGTCTCTTCCTTGAAGGTGGTCTCGAGCACGCCAGCACGGGTGGAACCGATGCCTTTGGCCCAAGCGAGAGCAGTCTTCTTGGCCTTACGGGACTTATTTTGAGCGACGGCGATCAAGGCCGGCATTCCCTTACCCTCTTGGTAAAGACGACGGACCATGTGTCCTGGACCCTTCGGCGCGACCATGATGCAGTCGATATCAGCCGGGAGCTTGATCAGATCAAAATGCACCGCTAAACCGTGCGAGAACAGCAAGGTCTTACCTTTGGTGAGGTTCGGCTCAATATCCTGCTTGTAAATGTCGGCCTGCTTCATGTCCGGCAGACCGACCATGATGACGTCGGCGAGTTTCACCGCCTCGGCCGTTTCGACGACTTCGAAGCCGTGCTTCTTGGCTACGGCAGCCGACTTCGAGCCTTTGTAGAGGCCGATGATGACCTTTACGCCCGAGTCCTTGAGGTTAAGCGCGTGGGCATGGCCTTGGGAACCATAGCCGAGCACGGCAATCGTCTTGTTTTTGAATACGCCGAGATCGGCGTCTTTGTCGGTGTATACTTTGGCGGGCATGATTAATTTTCGTCTGGTGACGGTGAGGGGGTTTAAAAACTAACGAGTGAGGGCGAGTTGCCCGGTGCGAGCGAGTTCGACAATTCCGAAGGGTTCGATCAGGCCCAAAAATGCGGTGATTTTTCCTTCGTCACCCGTGATCTCGATGATCGCGTCAGCTTGCCCGACGTTCACAATCTTGGCGCGAAAGATATCGCAAATCTGCATAATTTCGGAGCGCGACTGCGCGGAGGCCGAGACTTTCACCAAGACTAATTCACGCTCGACGGCTTGGCCGGCGGTGAAGTCGGTGACGTCGACCACGTTGATCAATTTGCGCAATTGCTTGATCGCCAGATCGAGCGCACTGTCGTCGCCCTTCAGCACCACCGTGATTCGCGAGAGCGCGTCGTCATGCGTGGGAGCCACATTGAGTGAGTCGATATTGAAGCCGCGGCCGGAAAACATGCCGGAGACGCGAGCCAAAACACCGAATTTGTTCTCAACGAGGACGGAAATCGTGTGACGCATTTGGATGGGTGCAGGAATTGAGGACAGGAAAAAAGACGGAACCGGCAGATCAGCCATTCTTCATCACGAGGACAAAAAAGGCTGGTAGACGCCGAGGGACTCGAACCCCCGACCCTCTCGGTGTAAACGAGATGCTCTAACCAACTGAGCTAGGCGTCCATGCCGAAGGATCATCAAAGAAGGTTCGGTCGGCGGCTGACAAGGGTTTATTTACGACTAATTTGAGAGACCCGTGAATGACTCACTGTTGCCCGGCCTTCGCTTGCAGCCAGCCTTCACGAATCATCAGTTCGGCATTTTGCACCGCGTTCAGCGCCGCGCCCTTCCAAAGGTTGTCCCCGCTCACCCAGAACGACAGGCCATTATCCAACGCCGAATCGATGCGAATGCGTCCCACCCCACACTTCACTTTTTCGGCAAACTCCAAGGGCGTCGGGTAGCGCTGATGGGCGGGATCGTCCACAAGTTCCGCTCCCGGGAAATTAGCTACTGCAGCCCGAGCTGCCGCGACATCGACTGGGCGCTCAAACTCCGCACTGACGGCAACGGAGTGCGCCCGCACCACCGGCACCCGCACGCAGGTCGCGGAGACCTTGAGATCGGGCAGTCCCATTATCTTACGCGATTCTTGCGCCATCTTGGTCTCTTCACCCGTGTAGCCATCGTCCCCGAAGGTATCAACTTGGGGGATGCAGTTGTAGGCGATTTGGTAAGGGTAGACCTTGTGGTGCACGGGGTCACCATGCACCGAGGCCAATACTTGGGCTTCGAGTTCCCGCAGCGCCTCCGCCCCGGTGCCTGAAACCGACTGAAAGGTAGACACGAAAATTCTCTTCAGGCCGAACGCCAGATGCAACGGCCATAACCCCATCAGCATCACCGCCGTCGAACAATTGGGATTCGCGATGATTCCTTGGTGGGCGCGAAGTTGTTCCGGGTTAATTTCCGGGATCACCAACGGCACATCCTCGCGCATCCGGAGCGCGGAGCTTTTGTCAATGACGAGACAACCCGCCGCGACCGCATCTGCCGCCAACGCCCGCGTAACACTGCCTCCGGCCGCAAAGAAGGCGACATCGACGTCGCCAAAAACTCCCGGTTTAGCTTCTTCCACGGTGTAGGTGTGCCCCGCCAACTTAATGGTTTTACCCGCCGACCGCGCCGAGGCGAAAAGCCGCAAGCGGGCGCACGGAAATTTGC
>CAXBOL010000733.1:0-3122 GCA_963977295.1 uncultured Opitutaceae bacterium | reverse complement strand
GGCGCTGGGTTTCGCGCCGGGCGGACGTCGGGCCGCAAGTTTGGCCGTCTGTTGCGCGGCAAACTTGGCGGCCTCAAACAAACCCTCGACGATGGTGGCGGCCGCAAAGGCTCGGGACGGGAATGGGTTGGACATTCGGGAATAAAATGTCCCACGCCGGTTCACCGCGAGCCCTTTCAATCCTAAGTAACGTAATACGTTACTTAATGCAGAGGCCGAGTCATCGTCGGATTTCGGTAATAGATCTATTAGAGGTTAAAGATTAACAAGATATGTATGTTTTGTGCGAGGAGAGGCGATGCGTTGCACAGGTTGTAACGTATTACGTTACTAGGGATCGGGGGCAAGCGGGGGGAGGGGGTTGACCGTTGGGGGCGGGGGCTTAGGATGGGGGGATGACTTCGATGGGAATGGATGACGGGCAGATTGAACGGGTATTGGCTGAGCTTAACGGGTGGCGTCGGGACGGCGATGCGTTGGTGAAGACGTTCAAATTTGCCGATTTTCGGGCGGCTTTGGCATTCATGGTGCAGGCCGGATTCGCGGCGGACGCGGCGGATCATCATCCGGACTGGACCAATGTTTACAATCGGGTGGCCGTGCGGCTCACGACTCACGATGCCGGAAATACGATCACCACCAAGGACGTGGTGTTGGCTAAAGCCTTCGACGCGATCGAGAAATCCAAAAACTAGTATCCAGGCTTACGTTCCAAAGGCGTAAACTTGAGAATTGTTCTTCTGGCACCGACGAATGTGTCGCGCCAATGGGCACCCCGTTTCTCCTGTTACGTTCATTTCACATTGGGCAGGTGAACCGCTGTAGCTGTAGCCGGGGTCGTTGACCCCGGCGCTCCATGCTCCACTCCACCGCGGTCGTCGGCAAGCGACGCCCCTACATTCCAGCCGCTCCCATTACCTCATAGTAGGGGCTTCGCTTGACGAAGCCCGCCTCCCGCTGACGGCCCTCCTTAGCCTCGCGTTTATCCGGCCTCTGGCTCACCGAGCCCGACCACAGCACCTCTTGCTACGGGCAGTTTTGCGAAAAATGGGTTAGCTGTGCGGGGGCGCAGAGTTTTCGCGGGGGAGGAATTCGAAGGGTTGGTTGACCTGCGTGATGACGGGGCGGCCGTCGAGGGTGGGCGGGGTGAACTGCCATTGCACGAGGGCGTTGTGCACGGAATCGAGCAAGAACTCATCGACTGGCGGTCCGGCGGATTCCACGGGCACGGGAATGCGCACCCGGCCGGTTTCATCGATAAAGAAGGTGAAGACCACACGTTGGGTTTGACCGTCGAGCGAATCGGCGGGCGGCGCGGTGGGCTCGACTTTGATCACGGCCGTGGGGGGGGCGTCGAGTTCGCGGGAGGGGACGACTTGATGTCGCAGCGGATCGCGCAGGGAGGCGGCGAAGCCGGGATGGCGTTGGATGAAGGCGTCGAATCCGAAGGTCGAAATGATGGCCCCGCTGCTGTCGAAATTGACGTTGATGCGGCGGGCGGCGTTGACCGGTTGGCCGTTTTGCAGCGGGGGGCTGAATTTCCACTCGGGAATGACTTTCATCAAGGCTTCCCCGAAGAGCACGTGGCTGGCTTCGATGAGCAAATAGTCCAACAATTCACCTTCGCGACTGACCACAAGGATGGCGGAGGCGGTCCCCTCCAGGAGTCCCTCGTTGCGTAGTTTCAGCGGATAATCGGGTTCGATCGTGACGTCGAACGGCGCGACAATCCGAGAGGGATCGGCGGTGGGTTCCTCGGTCCCGAAGACGAGCAGGGCCGAGGTGAAGAAAAGGGCAATGAATGAGCAACGGATTGGTTTCATGTCACAAATTCCCAGAGGGTTGAGCGGGTTAAGAACGGGATTTCTTGAAAGCGAGTTTGGCGGAGCGGAGAACGGTCAGCGGATCGGACCAACTTTGGGGGGATCCGAACCGGAGCCGGAGGAGGGCCAGCTGTAAGTCGGATGGCCACGAGAACCCTGTTCGTTTTTGCCCTTTTTGCAACCACCGGCCTGCTTCTCGTCGAATGGGATCATGGTTGGCTTGACCAGTGGAGCGCCGGAGTTTGAACCACCACTTGGTGCCATGTTTCCGCCAAAGCCAGATGAGCGCGACGATGCCGATCAAGCCGGTGAAAATGTCGCCGAATCTCGCCAGATTCCATGGCTGTTGGGCCCAAGCGCGGAAGGCGGACGCGCGGGCGTCGGCCCACTTGATGGCCCGCTGACTCGCTTCGCGGAAGAACTCCTTGGTGGAGGAGATCATTTGTTCCTGCGTGTTGATGTCGAAGTTGACGATGCGGCGATACCAAAAGACGCGCAGGCTCTCCAATCGCGCCTGCCAACTATTGTCGCGCAACCGATCGAGGGCGGACTCCGCCAACAGATTGTTGGCCTCGTCGGCGAGGGCTTGGTTGCCCGGGGTGGGGTCGACCCGAATCCACGAGGAGGAGACGTCGTCGAAGATCTCGCACCAGGCGTGAGCGTTGGAGTTGCGCACGGTGAAACTGCCGCTGAAATCGTTCCAGGATCCGCCGCGGAATCCCGTGACGAGTCTCGCCGGATAGCCCGCCGCCCGGGCGAGCAGGACGAATGAGCCCGCAAAGAATTCACAATGTCCGGGCGTCTCCGAATCGAGCCACCGAATAAGCGTATCGCCGGCGCCGGGCGGAACGCTGCTGTCGAGACTGTAAGGGTGGATGTCGCCCAGCCAATTGACCAGCGTCGAGGCAAACGCGGAGGCGTTGGCGGCGGTGCGGACTCCTGTTTCATCGAGGATGGCTTGGACGCGCGGATGATCGGCGATGCCGTCGGGCAGTTCGGTGAACGCCTGCCCGTTGGGGGTGCCACCGCGGCGCGCCAAGGCGAAGGTGGCGTCCTTCATGGACCCCGAGGTGTCCATGATCCAAGTGCGGTAGGCGAACATCTTGGGCGGGTCGCGTTGCAGGGCCACGACGCGGAGCTGATCGCTGATGGCGAAGGTCTGCGGCTCCGTGAACGACATTTCGTAGAAGTTGCCGAGGAGGGGCAGGTAGCGGCTGATGCCCGGCTCCACGAAAAACGTCCACAACGGCTCGCCCCGGCGGAATGATTCGGTGCCATTCACGCGACCACGCGGGGTGC
>CAXBOL010000732.1:0-3135 GCA_963977295.1 uncultured Opitutaceae bacterium | reverse complement strand
GCTGGTGAGTGATGCGGGAACGCCCGCGTTGAGCGACCCCGGATTCCGACTGGTGCGTGCCTGTCGACGGCTGAATCTTCCGGTCGTGCCGGTTCCCGGTCCCTGTGCCATCACGACCGCCCTCTGTGCGGCCGGGTTACCCACTGATGGATTTCTTTTTGTGGGATTCCTCCCGCCCAAGTCGGCCGCGCGGATTACCTTCCTCTCCAAGTATCGTGACTTCGACTACACGCTGGCCCTTTACGAAAGTTGCCACCGGATCGAAAAATTCGCCAAGGAGATCGTGAACGAACTCGGACCTGATCGAATCATCTGCATCGCCAAAGAAATCACTAAACTACACGAGACATTCCATGTGGGTCCCGCGGCCGAAGTGCGTGATCGCCTGCTGCGAGGCAGCCTCAAGGGTGAATTTGTGGTATTGATCGCACCCGCTCGATTTTCGCTATGAAACTTGCCGTGCCCAACGTCGCCGTCATCGATATCGGCTCGAATTCCATCAAAGCGCTCGTCGCCACGCGCGATGACGCAGGCCAATTGATCGCCATCGATCAACGCACGTTGGACAGTCGCATCAGCACCGGTATCAATCGGGACGATCCATTACTCAGCGCAGAGGGACTGAGCATCGGGGAATCCGCCGTGGCCGAACTTTGGGAGTTTGTGAAACCTCACGCTCCACAAGCGGTAAAAATCGTCGCGACCAGTGCCGTCCGCGACGCGGCCAACCAAGCCGAATTTGCCCAGCGCGTCTTCCGTCGCACCGGCGAACGGTTGCAGATTCTAAGTGGTGACGAAGAAGCACAATTGATCGGGCGGGGACTCCTTTGCGATCCGGCGTTGTCATCTTGGCAGAATTTCCAAGTCTTCGATTTGGGCGGAGGAAGTCTCGAATGCCTTACGTTTGAACAGCGTAATTTGACTCATGAGGTCAGCCTGCCGCTGGGCTGTGTGCGTTTGACCGGAAAGTTTGTCGCCGACATCGACGTGCCCCTGAGTGACAAAGACGATTCCGCCGTGCGGGCCCACGTCAGGCACGCGTTGCACGCGGCAAAAATTCCTTTCGACCAGACTTCCCCCCGCGCCGTCTTTTCCGGTGGCACCATGACCACGTGTCGGGCGATCTTGGCGGAAGCCAAAGGCATTACCCTGAATGAAACTTCGCCCCGAATTACCACTGAGCTAATCGCTGCGATATTGACCAAATTGGGTCGCCTCTCGCTCGCCGAACGTCGGCAAGTCCCCGGGCTGCCAGCCCGCCGCGCCGATGTGATGCCGGTCGCGCTCGCGACCGTATTGGCCCTGGCCGAAACCGGTAATCTCACCGAATTTCAGCATTCCTTCTACAACCTCCGTTGGGGCATCGCCGATTCACTTCTTCCTTTAAAAGTCTGAGCAGAAACGTCCCAAGGAGAAGAGGGCTACAGACGCGGGGCATGCGGCCAAGAGCGCACGTAGAGTTTACTGGCTTGGAGAATAAGCCGAGTCCGTCGGCGGCGACATCTTACCCAACTAAGGTCGTTTAGCGGCGCCGCCGGGTGTCACCACGCTGGAGTTCTGGAACGCCGAGCTCGGTGGCACACCTTGGAGATTTTGTTTCTTGGGCGACCCGCCGGGGCTGACCAAATTCGCCGTGACGAAGATGAGCAAATTGCGCTTTTGTGAGGTCTCACCCTCGGAGCGAAAGAGTCGTCCCAGCCCGGGAATTGAACCCAAAAACGGCACCTTGTCTTGCACGGTTTTAACTTCTTCGCGGGTCAATCCCCCCATTACCAATGTCGCGCCGTCCCACAAAGTCACCTTGGTCGAAACCTCTCGGGTGGAGAAAATCGGTTGGTAAAATCCCGACGGCACGGTGACCGTCGTATCATTGGAAATCGCCACGCTTTGCCCGCCGTATTCGACGAAGCCTTCGAACTCGGTGACTTTAGGGTTAAGATCCAAACTGATGCTGTAATCATCTTCTTCTACGGTCGGCGTCACCCGTAACTCGACCCCCACCTTACGCGTTTCAAAATCCTGCGGAGTGCCCGCCGTTATGGTCACACCGGCCGAGGAACTGTCACGACTCGAAGACCCCACTTCGCTGCGCACTTCGCCGTAAGAGGTCGGGTATCGCAGCTCTTGGGCAACCGTGATCGTCGCCGGATTACCCGACAACACCGTAACTTTCGGCGCACTCAGCAAGTCCGAGCCCTGCTGCCGGGAAAGCGCGCGAATCACCGCGTTCACATCCACCTCCCCAATCATGCCCTGAATCGTGGCGACTGACCCCGCGTTGGCCGCCAGGTCCACCGCACGAGGTAAGCCAGCCGGGGCACTGGAGATCGGCAGATTCAATTCGTCGGACTGCTGTTGCGTGACGACGCCATCCCCATCGCGTAGTTCCTGCCGCGCTGGTCGGAACACGCTCCCCACCGTGCCACCCACCGTATTAGTGAACGCGTCGTTCAGGCTCCGATTCTGTGTGCCACCTTCCGCTAAATAGCGGGGATCGCCCCGAATCCCGTGAGAGATCCCCCACTGCACCCCGAGTTCCTCCAGCGCACCTTCTTGCACCTCCATGAACTTGGCTTCGATCTCGACCTGTCGCACGTCATTGTAGCGGTTGAGAATATTACGAATGCGTTCCACGTTACGTGAGGTTTGGGTGACGATCATCGCCGACCCGTCATACGCCAAACTGGCCCCGGCGATACCTTGGAAATCCACACCGGCTTGCTGCAAAAACATTCGCAGCGCTTCCGCCTCGCTTCCGCCACCGGCCACAGGGCCATTGCTAACCGGTGCAGGCGAAAATGGGTCACTGGAAACCGTCGCCCCCCCCGAAGCCAACCCACCGCCGATCCCCGTCATCCGAATGACCGTCGATCGCGTGATCGGAAAAAACTCCGTATCCAACGTGGAGGTCTCCCCTCCCGGACGCACCACCACCGCATCGGCCTGCACTTCGTATTGGTAGCCGATGGAATCTGTGATGAAATCAAGCACACGTTTGAGCGAAAGGTCGCGCAATGTGAGGCTTACTACCGGACGCCGATCCTGCGGGTCGATTACGATAATATTGAGGCCTTTCGTCAACGCGCCCGTTTGATCAAATTCCCGTGACAAGTCGCTGAGCGTGCTGACCACCCG
>CAXBOL010000731.1:0-3142 GCA_963977295.1 uncultured Opitutaceae bacterium | reverse complement strand
ACTTTGGGGCCGAGGGCGCGTCGCACCAGCTCTTTCTGGGGATAGTATCCCGTCAGGAAGGAAGCACGGGACGGGGTGCAAACGGGGGACGTGGCATAAGCACGGTCGGCGATCAATCCCTGATGTGCCAGCCAGTCGAGATGAGGCGTTTCCACTTTGATACCCTCGCCCCAGATGAATGCTTGGTCAGCGGGGAGTAATTCCCGATAACACCCAAGGGTGCGGAAGTTGTGCTCATCGGTTTGAATGATGAGCAAATTGGGCCGTGCTGGCTTAGCGGATACGCCGCCGCTGAACGCCAGTGTCCCAATCAATCCGAGGAAGACGGGACGCAGAAATGGAAGGAATTTCATATCGGGGGAGGGGAAATTAGCGGAATGACCAGATTTTTAGGTCGTCGAGTTGAGGGGATTTTTTGGCGCTGAGGCTGACTTTGTCGATGGTGGGGTGGGTCATGCCCGCGGAGGCAAATTCACCGACGGATCGGCCGTCGACAAAGAGGTGCATCGCCCCGGCTTTTTTCACCATGGTAAGTTCATGCCACTGGTCGTCGGCAAGTCTGCACGGGAGCAGTTTAGTTTTGGACTTAAGCAGTGCGGTGAGCTCGGGGGATTTCTCTTGGGCCAAATTGCGTTCTCTGATCCCCAAATTCATGGCACCTGTTTTGGAGTCCTTGACGGTGATGCCGTTGGCGGCGAAGGCGACGTTGATGATGTGACCTGAGTGCACGGTGGAACATGAGGGATTATTGAAATCGATGGCAAAGGATTCGTCGTCCTGCAGACGGGCCCGAATTTGGATCACACCATCGTCAAAAGCAGGTTCGATGGCGTGAAAGATCACGGCGTTGTGATCGGCGCCAGGCGCGGTCACGATAGTGAGAATCCCGTTCGTGAGCGTCGCCTGTTTCTGGCCGGACGCGCGGCGCTCGCTGTTGGAGTCCCAGCCATTAGCCAGACCGTCCTTGGTTAGAGAGGCGTCGCTTCGGTTAAAACTGTCGGCAAAGAGCAGCACGTCGGGTGTAGTTGGAAATGCGACGGATGCGTCGAGGGCGGTTGACGAGAAACAAGTGGTGCCGATCAGGGCACGCACGACTAAGGGGAATCGCAGTTTCATAGTAGGGGCAGGGAGACAGCGTGAACGCCCCTAGTTCGAGGATACGGGGCCGTAACACGAATCTTGGCGTGCTATGGCGTTCAGCTTTGGGCTGCGAGACCACAGCCACATTCAGGGCAGCCCCAAGCCTGTCCGGTGGCCAAACCCACCAGTGCGCAGCATCCAGATTTTACAGGAGCGCCGGATGTCGGGCGTAAAGCCAGTCCACATCGTGGTGAGTAACTTATTTGCGGGTTGGGCTTTATGCCTGAAATATTCGTTGTTAATAAGAGAGGGAACAAAGCAGACCGAAAATCGGTGTGAAACAGCCACTTCGTTCCGTTTTCATCGTTGATGCACAGTCCACGAATCATCTCCCTTCAGCCCGGACGCATCCCGCGGCACAGGATTGGATGGAGGAATGCAGGAGCGCGCTTGCTCGTGATGAACGCGGTGGGGCAGCGACGGCTGCGAGGCGCTGGAATGAGTGGCGGAGGGGCAGGTGAGATCGCGTGCCAGCACGGCTCTTACCTTGGAGATCAGGCCTCGTGTTCGGCGAGCCAGCGTTCGGCTTTGATGGCGGCTTGGCAGCCCATGCCAGCGGCGGTGATGGCTTGGCGATGACTGCGTGGCGGAATGTAGGAGCGAGCTTGCTCGCGATGAGCACGTTGGCGCGGCGACGGCTGCGTGGCGCGGGGATGAGCGGCGGAGAGGCAGGTGTGATCGCGTGCAAGCACGGCTCCTCCGCGGGAACTAGGCCTCGTGTTCGGCGAGCCAACGTTCGGCTTTGATGGCGGCTTGGCAGCCCATGCCGGCAGCGGTGATGGCTTGGCGGTAGACGTGGTCGGCGCAATCGCCCGCGACATACACGCCCGGGGTGCTGGTTTGCACTTGGGAACCGGTGACGGGTTTGAAGTAGCCGTTTTCGTCGGTTTCCACTGCGGGTGAGAATGGCCCGGTGTTGGGCACATGGCCGATCGCCACGAAGAGACCTTTGATGTCGAGGGTGCGTTCTTCGTCGGTTTTGACGTTTTTGATGCGCAACCCACTCACGGAACCGGCTTCTACTCCCTCGACGGCGAGCGGGACGCTATCCCACACCATTTCGATTATCGGATGGGAGGTGGCACGGCGGCGGTGCACGAGGTAAACCTTGCTGCAGAAGCGGGTGAGGAACAGCGCCTCTTCCGCGGCACTGTCGCCGCCACCGATCACCGCGACATCCATCTTGCGGTAGAAGGCGCCGTCGCAGGTGGCACAGGTGGTCACGCCTTTGCCGCCGAACAGCTCTTTTTCGCCGGGGACACCGGTCATGCGAGGCGAGGCACCCGTCGCGATGATGACCGATTTGGCGAGGATCGTTTTGTCGCCACAGATGAGTTTATGCGGGTTGCTGCTGAAATCGACCGACGTGACAAGGGTGGATTGAAAGCGAGTGCCAAACTTCGTGGCCTGCTTGCGCAGGTTGTCCATCATCATGAATCCATCGATGCCTTCGGGGAACCCTGGGAAGTTTTCCACTTCGGACGTGGTGGTCAGTTGGCCACCGGGTTGGGCGCCCTCGAGGACGAGAGGGTTGAGATTGGCGCGGGCGGTGTAGATGGCGGCGGTGAGTCCCGCGCAGCCGGTGCCGACGATAACAACATTTTCAACAGAAGATTCGCTCATGAGTAACCGATACCCAGAGCGTCAAATCCCGACGGCGACAAGTGCGTTTGTGGCTTTCTGACAGCTGAGGCAGCCTTTTCATGCATTCCACCGGGTTCATTGCGACCAAGCTCGTTTGTCTGGTTGGGCGCGTGATGACCCAATTTTTTCGAACTTAGGCGGTTTCAGGCATGAACGTCGGCATGACAACTCCATTGATCAGGGGCGGCGAGCCGGTGGTTTGAGCGAGATGAAGTTCGCAGTTTTTAGCGCCGAGGGCATACATCGCACGGGTAAGTGTGGGTCGATCGGAGGGGGTAAGCCAAACCATCGTCTTTCCCCGGCGAACGTGCAACTCGCGACGGATGAGGGCTATGGCATCCGCATCAGACCGCATGCA
>CAXBOL010000730.1:0-3147 GCA_963977295.1 uncultured Opitutaceae bacterium | reverse complement strand
TTCAAAACGTGTGGGGATACCGTTCGATCGATTCGTCGTGACGATTGAGAAATACGGCAACACGTCGGGCGCTAGCGTATCGATGGCGCTGGGATGGGCGGCGGAAGAGGAGATTTTTCAACCGGGTGACAAGATCATCTTCTGCAGTGTCGGCGCCGGGTTCACCTTTGCGGGTGGCTTGCTGGTGTGGTGAGATGATATCAAGAGCTCTTGGTTCTTAGATTTTACAGCAGGTGAGAAAGGGAACAAATACAGAAGATGTTACGGTGAAATGGCTTAGTTTCCTTCGTTATCTTTTGTGAAAAGTCTCATTCATTTGAGCGATTGGTGCTCGTCGCGCTCTTTCGTTAGCTCCTGCCACAAGAACGTGTATCCGAGGGCGAATAGTTGCGCCTTTTCGGCGTTGTTGGCGGCTCCGCCGTGGCCGCCCTCGGTATTCTCCCAATAGAGAAAATCATGTCCAAGTTCCTCGAGCCGGGCCGCCATTTTGCGAGCGTGACCGGGATGAACGCGGTCGTCGTGGGTTGACGTCACCAAGAGAATCCGTGGGTGGGTTTTGGTGGGCGAAATGTTCTGGTAGGGCGAGTAGGCGGCGATGAATTCGCGCTCTTCGGGGAGGTCGGGGTTGCCGTATTCGCCCATCCAGCTGGCCCCGGCGAGCAGCTTGTGGTAGCGCAACATGTCGAGCAGAGGCACTTGGCACACGACCGCGCCCCATAAATCAGGACGTTGGGTATACATGACCCCCATCAGGAGACCGCCTTGGCTGCCGCCTACAATACCAAGATGCGGAGGTGAGGTCACCCGACGTGCGACCAAGTCCTCGCCAATGGCGATAAAATCGTTCCACGAAACCTGCCTTTTGCGTTTCAATGCAGCTTGGTGCCAAGTCGGTCCGAATTCTCCTCCGCCCCGGATGTTAGCGAGAATGAATACGCCTCCGCGAGCAAACCAACCGCGAGCCCATGACCCACTGTATTGCGGTTTCATGGGGACTTTGAATCCGCCGTAACCGTAAAGCAGCGTGGGATTGGTGCCGTCCAGCTTCAGGTCTTTCGGCGCAACTTGAAAATACGGAATGAGGGTGCCGTCGGGGGCGGTCGCTTCGTGCTGACTCATTATCAGGTCGGAAGCATCAAAGTAGGTCGGCGTTTGCTTTAAAGCGGCCCGATCCTGTTTTCCCACCGTTTGCCGGTGGAGGATAGACGGTGACAGAAAACCGGTGGTGGTGAGGAAGATTTCGTCGGAATGATCGGAGTCGATGGCTCGGACCGCGATGGTGCCGATCGGCGGAGTTTCCAGAGTGAAGGAGTTCCAGTTTCCGCTGTCGTAGTTCCATGCGGATATGCGGCCATTGACGTTGTCGAGGATCGTGAGCACGACATGATTTTGGGTCATATCGTAGTCGTCGAGGGATACTCGAGGTTGCGGGGTGAAGAGAAGCTGGAACGCTCTCGAACCGCCCATGAAGGCGTCGAAGTCAATCGCGACCAAAGCGCCGCTGGGGAGGACGGCGGTCCCCACATCCCAATCTGAGCGCAAGGAGATCAGGAGTTGATCATGGAAAAAACTGATGGTGGAGGTTTCGGGAACCGGGATGGAGGTCAGGGCATCGTCAGGGCCGAGAATGAAGTAGTCGCGTTCGAAAAAGGTGCGGGACCGACGGATGTATTGGCGCCGTCCGCTAGCGGAATCTGTGACCCCAGCAAATACACTTACATCGGCAGTTTCGCCGGCGAAAAGTATCCGGGCGTCGGCGAGGGGAGTGCCGCGCACCCAGCGGCGGGCAACGCGCGCATAACCCGAATCGGTCGCTCCGGCTGGGTCGGACGCAGTCCCGATCAACAGCGTATCGCGATCGCTCCAGCTTACGTTGGTTTTGGATTCGGGGACGACGAAGTCATTCGGCACGAATTGTTGAGTCGAAAGATCGAATTCACGCAGAACCACCGCGTCCTTGCCGCCGTCTGATAGGTAAAGGATCGCCCGGTCAGAGGTAAGATCGAGCACATTGGCTCCTTTCCAGACCCAGCTGGTTCCTTCGCTGGCCGCCAAAGCATCAAGATCTAGCACCGTCTCCCAGCCGGGTTGATCAGTCGCATAGGAAGCGGGGGAACAGCGTCGCCAAATGCCGCGGACATGGGCCTTGTCCTGCCAGAAATTGTAGTAGTAGTCGCCGTATTCAACCACGTCGGGTATCTTGTCGGTAGAATCGTAGATCTCGATGAGTCCGTCGTAGATCTCTTGGTAGACGGGAGCCTGAGTCAGCTCATTGACGGCCAGCTGGTTGTGGGATTTTACCCATTCGAGGGCATGATCGGATTCGACTTCTTCGAGCCACAAGTAGGGATCTTCCATATTAGCGGGGGATTCTGACCAACAGGTGAGGGCAACCAGTCCGCAGAGGGATGGGAGGAAAATATTTTTGCAGCGGTTCAAGAGGAAGACAGTTCGTAGCTCAACACACTTAGGGCGTAGACCGCGGCGGTTTCGCAGCGGAGCACAAGCGGCCCTAGGGTGATGGGCTCAAACCCAGCGGATTGCGCGATATTCATCTCGGCCGGGGTAAAGTCGCCCTCGGGGCCAATAACCCAAAGCACGTTTTTGGGCGTGGTGCCGGCGTCGATCTGATATTGGCTCAGCACGGATTTCAGTGATTTGGCTCCGGGGTGCAGACTGGCAATCAGTTTTAGATCATAGCCGGTAGCCGTTTCGAAGAAAGCGCCTGAATTTTGGAGCGATTCGATCTGAGGTAGCCAAGGATTGCCGCACTGTTTGGCGGCCTCGAGCGCAGCGACGCCCCATTTTTCGGTCTTTCGGTCCGAGCGATGATCATCGAGGTGGACCTGAGTGCGCTCGCTATGCAGAGGAATGATTTTCGAGGCACCGATCTCGGTGGCTTTGCGCACAATCGCATCCATCGTCCCGCCTTTTGGCAGCGCCTGAGCGAGTGAGATTTGGAAAGGCAGGGGTTTGGCCTGCTGGGTGAATCGCACTGCGAGCTCGGCTGCGCGCTTGGAGTCTTTGACCAATTCACAAATCCACTCTGTTCCTTGGCCGTCGAAGACGACGACTGTCGCGCCGGTCCGCGCTCGATTGACGGCGACCAAGTGGTGGGATTCCCCGGCATCCAATGCGATGTGGGTC
>CAXBOL010000729.1:0-3149 GCA_963977295.1 uncultured Opitutaceae bacterium | reverse complement strand
ACGGACATTCCTGTCCGTCGGTTTGAGGTTTGGCGAAGCGTGCGGGGGGATTTGAGGGGGCTCGGGACGGACAGGAATGTCCGTCCTCCTCTTCTCCGGCCAAATCAATCCTCACCGTAGGAAAATGTGTAAGTCTCCACGAGGTCGTCGGGCCCCTCGTCAAACAGCGCCAGATGCACCCGGAAAACCCAGGGGCCTCGGACGTCGCTCGGTGAGACCAGCTTCCGGCCGTCCGTGCTCCGAGCCAGCACCGTCCGGTCCTTCACCATCGTTCCGGTGGAATAGCGCACCAGGCCGTGATGAACATCCACTGCGACGGGCAATTTCTGGTCGTTAAAAAACGACAGCTCGAAACTTCTGCCCGCGACCAAGACATTGATCCACCCCCCGTCATCGCGCGCGAGATTGATCCCGGTATGGGGCAACTGGGGACCGCGTTCGAAGGGACTGCCAGACTCGGCCGCGAAGCCGGAGACCATTAGCATGCAAACCAAACCGACGAGGCGGAGCGACTTCACCAAAGACGAGGGAAACATCGGGAATCCTGCGCTGACTATTTAGCGACCAATTCGTTGCTCCAGTAACCCGGGCGATTGTAATGAGCGTGCAGAATCGTCTCGTAATCCCGGTCCAGGACCGAGTCGTCCGAATAGCCCGGAGATGCCTTGATTTCCTCGCGGGAGAGACTGACGAATACCTTGGACTCAGGCCAACTCAGGCGCTCGATCCATTGCGGAGAGATCAAAACGGTCTTCCCCGGGAACCAATTTCGGGTGTCCACCACCAGGTAGCGGATGGCCCAAGTTTTAGGATCGATGATGAAGTCCTCGACATGACCGATCGCGCCGTCCGTGGCCTCTAGGTGATGCCCGGTCACATCGCGCGTGCTGCGCAGATTGGGATCCCAATTCTTTGATTCCACCGACTTTTCGGCCCATTTGGTCGGATCGCGCTGAGGATAAGGATAAGCCCCCCAACTGTAGGACCCGCCCCAATACATCGGGATGGCGTAGTAACCGGAATAGATGTCCTCGAATTGACGGGAGACAGGTTTGTCGCTGGCCAATGAGGGGCTGTTCTCAATTTGTTTCTTGGTCAGCTCCACGGTGATGTTTCGCTCCGCATGATTGACGGCACCAAGGGTGTAGGGTGAGAGTAACACCTGCCAGCCGGTCAGCCAGTTTCCGGTGTCCGCGACCAGATAGCGAACGGTCCAGTGTCGGTCGTCGAAATAGAATTCCTTCACTTTGCCGATTTCGCCGTCGTGGCTGTGCAGCTGATATCCTTGCAGGGTTTTGGCTTTGTATAACATGGGAATGATTGGGTTAACGGTTTCTGGGGGCCCAACGACGGGCTTCTGATCGGACGAATCATACGTCATCCCGCATCGGTTCGCTATGGGGCCAATGTCTACTCGCTCGTGCCCGGCCAGAAGCAGGCCCCCTGCCGCTCCGCGCTCGGAGCGGTCACGATCGAACTTAAATCGCTCTTGCTCGCGACTCATCTTCAGTGGGGTCGGAATCAAGCGCGTCACGTCCCCTTTGCAGAGTCGCTTTCTCCCGATTTGCCGACGTGCGTGATCCGACCAAGGGACCTTTCGAGCTGGCGTCCCTCGGTGGCGTCTTGGCGATAGGTTTATCTTTCTTGGTCGAGGATGTTTTCATGGGGAAACGCTACGCGATGGTTTCGTTTCACGCCATGGGTTGTTCGCCTACCCCTGAGTTCCCCCACTCATGTCGCGCAACTTCTGGTGCGCAATCAGCTCATGGCCATTAGCGCCCGCACCGAGCGCGCGATCATGAGTTCTTCGTTGGTGTTGATGACCCGCACCGCAACCCGACCCGCGTCGGTAGAAATCAGCGCCGCATGCTTTGCATTGCGTCCGCGGTGCAACGTAATGCCGAGAAAATCCAGATTCGCACAGATTTGCTCGCGGATGACGGAGGAGTTTTCACCAATGCCCCCCGCGAAAACCAGGGTGTCCAGACCGCCAAGAGCCGCCGCGTAGGCCCCTACCCATTTTTTAGCCTGATAACAAAACAGTTCGATGGCTTCGGCCGCCCGCACATCCGTGGCGGCCCGGTCGAGCAGGTCGCGCACATCGGAACTCGTTTCAGAGACGCCCAACAACCCCGACTCGTGATTCACCATGTGCTCGAACTGCACGGGGGTCATTTTTTCGCGACGGGAAAGAAACGACAGCAAACCCGGGTCGAGATCACCCGATCGCGTGCTCATCACCAGCCCGGCCGCCGGGGTGAACCCCATACTCGTGTCGATGCTTTTGCCATCGCGCACCGCCGCCAGACTGGCGCCGTTGCCGAGATGGGCCAGGATGACCCGACCGCGCTTCGCCGCCGGATCACCGCAGCGGACAAGCTCCTCCATCAAATAGGTGTAGGACAGCCCGTGAAAGCCGTAGCGCTCCACGCCTTCGGCGCCGTAGCGTCGCGGGATGGGCAGCAGCTTGGCGACGCGTGGCAGGGTCTGATGAAAGGCGGTGTCGAAGCACGCAATCTGCCGCAGTTTGGGGTGCCGATTTTGCATGGCCTCGATCAGGGCAATTTCCCGCGGCAGGTGGACCGGATCATACGGCGAGATGCGGTGCAGTTCAGCCAGTAACTTCGGGGTGATTTTCTCGGGCACCGCGTGATGCATCCCATGCACCACCCGATGCCCCACCGCCGCGATGGACGGGAAAAATGGCTGCTGTTCCAGCCAATCCATCAGAAATGCGGTTGCCGTGCCATGATCCCCCGTTCGAACGGGTAACGGCGGTGCGGACGCACCGGGGCCATCGAACTGGACGAGAGTGGTGCCAGGCAAGCCGATGCGATCCACCTGCCCCGAGCACAAGGGCTGTGTCGCGCCCCCGGCAAACACTGCAAAGCGAATGCTCGACGAGCCTCCGTTGAGCGCAAGGACTCCGGTCGGCGGCGAATTGGGGGCAGAAGACTTCACGCCTCATCATGCCGCAGGCGAGAGATCGCCCGCCATGGGGTGTTCCGCTACCATCCTCTCCCTCACCAGTAGGCTTTTACCCCATAGTCCTCATTTCTCGTTGGGTGCACAATGTCTCTACCGCCGCCGCCACTCTGGCAGCTACGCCTTCCCACTGTGCCAACCACAACCCTCCTTTCGCCTCCTCC
>CAXBOL010000728.1:0-3151 GCA_963977295.1 uncultured Opitutaceae bacterium | reverse complement strand
GTAAACATGGGCTTTCAGGCCCTCGGCTTCGATCGCGGCGCGCAGGAAAGCGCATTTGGAGCCTTTACCATTGGTGCCGGCGAGGTGGATGAGGGGGACACGACGCTCCGGGTGGCCGATTTCCGCCGCCAGCAAACGCATTCGGTCTATCCCGAATTTGACCCCTCTGGCTTTGAGCCCGAAGAGATAGTCCTGCACCGCCGCATAGTCATTGAGCACCATCGTCACGGGAGAGAATTCCGGAATAGTGTGCAGTCAACCTAGGCCGAGCATCCGCAGCTCAAGCGGAGGCAGAGGCTTTTACCGGCGCAAGGGTCTTGACGAACAACGCCGACAACAGATCCCGCAGACGATCCCGCATCTCAAGTCGGGGCACGATCTGGTCGATCAGTCCCTTCTTCACGAGAAACTCCGCCGTCTGAAATCCCGGGGGTAACGTCTGTTTGGTCGTCTCTTTGATCACCCGAGCACCCGCAAACCCAATCAAGGCCCCGGGTTCGGCCAGATTAATATCGCCCAACACCGCGTAACTCGCGGTCACCCCTCCCATGGTGGGATGGGTCATAATCGACACATACGGAAGCTTGGCCGCCGCCAAACGTCCCAGCGCCGCACTCGTCTTGGCCATCTGCATGAGTGAAAAAATGCCTTCCTGCATGCGAGCGCCTCCAGACGCACTGAAAATCAAACACGGCGTTTTGTTAGCCAACGCGGCTTCAATCGCGCGAGTGATCTTTTCCCCCGCCGCCGACCCCATGGCGCCACCGCAGAAGCGGAAATCCATCACCGCCAACGAGACCGGGATGCCGTGAATTTTCCCCGTGCCACAAATCACCGCTTCGGGCAGGCCGCTATCGATTTCGTATTTCTTGATCCGATCCGGATAAGCCTTGGAGTCGACGAATCCCAACGGATCCGCCGAGCGCACGGTCATGTCGACCTCCACAAAGGAATCCGGGTCCACGAGCGCCGCGATGCGCTCCCTCGCACCGATCGGAAAATGGTAACCGCTGCGCGGCACCACCATCTGGTTGGCCTCGAGTTCCTTGTTGAACACGATTTCCCCGGAGATCGGACACTTGGTCCAGAGTCCCTTGGGGATATCTTTTTTCTTTACGACAACGGTCGAGTATTTCGGCTTGCTGAAAAGCGACATGGGAGCGCGGGAGGTGACGAGTCAGTCTATCCGTGGGCGAACGTAATGACGTCCAAATTCATGCATCCTGCTCGGCGAAGAGCAAGGGCGCAGGCGTTGAGGGTGGAACCAGTGGTAAAGACATCATCGACCAAAACAAAACGATCACTCGCGGTTATGGCGGCGCCTTTTCGCGGGGCAAAGGCATTTTTCATCCGTTGTCGTCGCAGACGTCTATCGTAAGCCGTTTGCGATTCACTATCTACGGTGCGCTCCAGCAGGTCCGCCAACCCAGTTTCCTCGCCGGCCACTCCACTAATTAAGTCCGCCAACAGCCGGCTTTGATTGAATCCGCGCTCCCGTTCTTTGCGCGAATGCAACGGCACGGGGACCAAAATGGCCCCCCGCACGAACTCCAAGACCGCTTTGTTTTCCGCAATGATCGCCTCAAGATCCTCCCAAACGAAAGTGCCCTGATGGTATTTCAGCTCCAGCAACAGCGCCCGCACCGGGCCCTTAAACAACGTCAACGTTTTGGCCCGATGGTAAGCAGGCGCTAATCCTTCGCAGTGCGGGCACATGCGTTCGCCCTCAACCTCGCCAAAAAACGGATGCCCACAGGTCGAACAATGGGGGTCGCGCACTCGGACGATCAGCGGCTCACACCGATCACAAATGTGTCTAAGTTTTCCCTCTGCTTCGCACAATTTCCCGCAAGACAAGCAAACGGGCGGAAACAGCAAATCTCGCCACGGTCGCCACCTGTTGCTTGGTCGAGTTTTAGTCACCGCAGGATTCTTTGGAATAAAGCTCCGACGGGGGCAAGCTCCGGGAAGCGAAGGAAGAACGTAGTGCTGGGCGTTAGCTCGCACTTTTTGGGTCCCACCAATTCTCCGGCCGTCAGCACGCACCACTACACTGCGGCATTCGCAAGCGAACGCCCTACCCCAGAACCACTCCGACGCTTTCCCGGGCTCAGCGAGCCCGGCTACAAGCCAATCCGACGTTGCGGCCGAGGTCGGTGACCTCGGTGCCTCAATCCACCCCGTCGTCTTAAACTTAAACTTCCAACTTCAACTGGAGCCCCGCGCCAATCCTCCGCGCCCACATTTTCGCTGCGCTCAAATGCGGCTACGCCACTCCACCGGGTTCTTCGCGCGCAAGCGCGCTCCGACATGGACAATTCGCCGCGTAGGGCGGTTCCCGCCTCGCGGGACCGCACTGGTCGGTTGGCTCGATAGAGGAGTGCGGTCCCCGCGAGGCGGGAACCGGCACTACGCCGTCAGCCTCGAGGTCTGAACTGACTACGGCATCTGTCCATTGCAGCGGTCCCTCGCTACCTCAATACAACTTACGCCAAAGTCTAATTCTCAAATAACGTGGGGTTTTACACCGCGACTGAAGTTGCCGCGGCGCAATGGGTCGGGGTGTAAAACCCCTCCTACATTTGATGATCTTTTGGGGAGAATCCGCTGGGGTCCGATGCCTTTAGAGGCCACTCACGGCGATCTGACCTGTGGCGGATAAAAGACCCGGTCCAAAAAGAGGCCATGGGCCGGAGCCGTTGGCACGTCCTTGGTTCGTTTGCGCCCAGCGATCAGCCGCTCCAGATCCGCCGGCGTCAATCGCCCCTCCCCCACCGCGACCAATGCCCCAACGAGGCTGCGCACCATTTTGTAGAGAAACCCGTCGGCTTCAAAAACGAACTTTAAGGCTCGCCCCTTCACCGTGAGGGCTAGGCGGGGAATCGTTCGCACCGCGTCCAATACCTCCGCGCCGTTATTGGCCGACAACGCCGTAAAGTCATGCGTGCCGCGCAGGATATTGGCCGCCGACTGCATCGCCTCCAAATCGAGTCGATCCGCGCGTTCAAACCGCCACACATAGGGGCGCGTAAACGGATCCGCGTCTCCTTCCACCATCCGGTAAACGTAGCGTTTGCCGCAGGCCGAAAACCGCGCATGAAAATCAGCGGAGACCGACGCGACGGTTTTGATTTGGATCGTGGCCGGCAGG
>CAXBOL010000727.1:0-3152 GCA_963977295.1 uncultured Opitutaceae bacterium | reverse complement strand
CATTGCGGACCGGCGGCACCGTCGGGAAAACTAATGGTGGTTCCATCAGGCACTCGGAATCGCCAATTGCAGGTGATGGGGGCACTGAGGGCGGGCAGCGTATCCGCGGGATCAGGGCGCCAAGCCGCCGGATAGATGGGTTCGTCGTTCAGCCCGTTTTCGTGGGGCGCAGTCGCAGCTTCGGCGACCTCGCGGCGGGATCGGTAGCAAGGGTAAATGTAGCCTCCGGCATGGAGTTGGGCGAGGGCTTCCCGATAGATGGGGACGCGTTGAGACTGGGTCAGTATGGGTTGAGTCCAATGGAGGCCGAGCCACGCAAGATCCTCTTGAAAGGCCTGCACAAATTCCGAACGGCAGCGATCGGCATCGAGATCGTCGTTGCGCAGGAGCAGCTCGCCTTGGCGCTCGGCGGCACGTTGGGCGGCGATCCAGAAAGTGCGGGCGTGACCGAGGTGGAGGAAGCCGGTAGGCGATGGGGCGAGGCGGCCACGATAGAGAGGTGGATTTGGGTTAACCACAGATTAACACAGATAAACGCAGATTTTAAACGGAGTGGCAGGAGTTTTTTTCAACTACCACAATCAACCAAGTGAATGGTTGAACTTGGATTATCAGTCGTGACATCGAACGGCGCCAAACCTTGAAACCAGAAAATCGCGAACTGCGGAATTTGACGGATCCGTAAGGAGTGGGACGTGGGTAAATGTTTCAGGGGGATAAGAAAATTCGGGTGCATTTGGCGATCACGTTGGTTTCAAAGCGGTATGTCGAAATTGCTTTGTGTGTATTGTGCGTCGAGTCGGGACTTGGATCCGAAGTATTACGCGGCGGGTGAAGCGATCGGTCGCGGTCTGGCGGAGCGTGGCTGGGGCTTGGTGTATGGGGGCGGCAACGCCGGCACGATGGGAGCCGTCGCTCGGGCGACCAAGGCGGCGGGCGGGCGCGTGGTCGGAATCATTCCTGAATTCATGAAAGAACGGGAGCTGGCTTTTTATGAATCGGACGAGCTGGTGACGGTCGACTCCATGCGGGAACGAAAACGAGTCATGGCAGAGCGCGCGGATGCGTTTGTTACGTTACCCGGCGGAATCGGGACACTGGAAGAGATAAGTGAAATCATGGTGGAACGCGGACTTGCCATGCACGCCAAGCCGTTGGTCCTGCTGAATCAGGAGGGGTATTACGACGGTCTATTGGCATTTCTGGATCGCATGATTGCCGATCGTTTTAAGTCGGCCGGTTATAGCAATTTGATGGGGGTGGCCAATACGGTTGAGGACGTGTGGCCGTTGCTGGAATCTCCTGCGACGTTTGAGACGGATAAACTTTGGCAACCGCTGACATGAGTGAATTACCGCAGAGAGATCGGAGTGAGGTATTAGCACTGTTGCGCGCGCATCAACTTCGGGTGACCGATGCGCATGAAGCGGCGATGGTGGCAGCCACGATCGCGTTTGTGGCGGCGGAACCGCATTGCGCGGAACGCACATTGGCAGTGGGCCACCTCACGGGGTCGGCCTGGATCGTGGACGCGGCGCGTCAGCGCACTCTGCTAACGCATCATCGCAAGCTGAACAAGTGGCTGCAGCTCGGTGGTCATGCCGATGGTGATCTGGATATCGCGGCGGTCGCGATGCGGGAAGCCGAAGAGGAAAGTGGGCTGAGCCAATTGCGAGCGGTGTCCGGGCAACTATTCGATGTCGATCGGCATTTGATTCCGGCGCGAGCCCATGAACCGGAGCACTGGCACTATGATTTACGTTTTATGATCGAGGCTGATCCGAATGAGCCATTCGTGGTTTCAGCGGAATCCAAGGATCTGGCGTGGATCGAGATCGTGCGGATGGCAGATTATAACACTGAGGAATCGATGATGCGAATGGCGCGAAAGACGGCCGCCACTTGGCGGAGCCAAGTGGAATGACCAATGTTCAATGACCAATGTTGAATGTCGAATGTCGGACCGGGGTTAGCGACCCCGGCTACAGCGCGACTCCGGGCTACGGAGTGAGGCTGCTTCCTACTTCGCGTTTCGCCAGAGCGGGACGACGTCGTCTTTTCTTACCCAGCCGGTTTGGCCGTTGGGGAAGGCGAGTTGGCGCCAGCCGAGGAAGCTTTTTTCGACGCGCGCGAGCGAGCCTGGGAAGAGCTGACTGGTTTGTTGCTCGTTGTTAAGGTCGGTGGGAATCGAACGCAAT
The DNA here is from genome assembly GCA_963977295.1 of uncultured Opitutaceae bacterium. GTDB lineage: Bacteria > Verrucomicrobiota > Verrucomicrobiia > Opitutales > Opitutaceae > Actomonas. Next base: position 954 of record CAXBOL010000727.1, on the reverse strand, counting down.
TGGGTGCTGCGCCAAGTGATCACGGCGTCGGCATTGGCCGCGAGTCCATAGACCTGAAGTCCGAAAACGGCGAGAATCATGGCCACGATGCCGATACTGCCGCCGAGCCAAGCCAGGGGCTTCCATGGTTTGAGCTTCATCGCGTAAGCATGACCCAGGACGAGGCCTAACGACAGTATGCCCAAGAGGAGTCCGCCGAGTAAGATGAGCTGCCATTCGGACGGCGAAGCCAGTTGGGCAAATTTCTCGGACCAACCGAGATCATCGGTGAATCGTCCAAAGACCGGCGGCGTGTAGCCCGAGCGGTGAAGGGTGTAGGTCAGGTGCCAACGCACGGATGGGTTGCGTGGGTTTTGCACGAACGCGACCGCGGCATGGGCGCCGGCTTCGTCCCAGCGATTCTGTTGGGCGAGGGCGAGGGCGAGGTTGTGGTGCGCGATCCAGTCAGTGGGCTGCGCTTGCACGGCTTGGCGCCAAGTGGTTTCGGCATCGGCAAATTTGCCATTGGCGTAGGCATCGACGGCATCGTCGGCGGAAAGGCTGTTGGTCAGATTGGCCAAGGCCAGCAAGGCCACGATCACGGGAAACAAGTTTCGTAGGGCAAGGACACTGAAGACGGGAAAGCCAGGGGCCCGTTTGCGACCCAAGGCGTTTTCAGCGCGGTTGACCCAGTCGGCCGGAAGCTCGCGATCCTGTCCGTAGAGGGCTCGATCGGCGTCGCGCCAGAGGTTGGTCCACGTCTCCTCACCGTTGAATAACGAGGTGGTGGGAGCGGCCTGCGGGGTGCGCCAAAGCACGGCGGTGGATTGTTGCCAAGCCAGCAGCAGTCGGTCGCGTTTGGGGCGATCGGCCGAAGCGGTGCGAAGTTGATTCAGCACGGTGGTCAGCTTGCGACGGGCGAGACGGGCGTGACGGCCGGCGTCATGGCGGACGGCGTGGGGCCAGCTGAGCACC
>CAXBOL010000726.1:0-3154 GCA_963977295.1 uncultured Opitutaceae bacterium | reverse complement strand
AAGGCGGCGGTCACGTAGTTTTCGGCCCGCTCGAGGTCGCTGACTCGCGATGAAGGAATACTGTCGATCGCCCCGTCGTAAACCAGACGACCTTCCGGATTAATAACAAACATGTGCGGGGTAGTTTTCGCACCATACTGCCTTCCCACCGTGCCGTCTTGATCGCGGAGGTATCCCGACGGCGAAGCTCCCGTATCACTCATCCAAGACTTCGCTTGCGAAGGGGCGTAATCACCTTGCGCTCCAGGCTTGCCGGAGTTGATTGCGAGCCAAACCACACCATCTCCCGCAGCTGATTTTTGCAGCCCGGGGATGTTGCCAGAGCGGTAGTGCTTGACTACGAAAGGACACTCGGGATTCACCCATTCAAGCACAACAGTTTTGCCGTCGTAGTCAGACAATCGATGTGTTTTCCCGTCGATATCAGTGAGGGTGAAATCCGGGGCGATTTGACCGATCTCCGCTGATTTAGAAAAAAGCGGCGCCACGAAAACCGAGGCCAGAGCGAGAGGAAGAAGTGTAGCAAGTCGGATAAATTTCATCAGTTTCAGGGGTGGAGTGCCGAAGAATATCCGAGCTTGTTGAAAAATCCAGTGGAGGAGTGAAATTTTAAAGGCAACGGTGCGTGACGCTTACGTATTGCTCGCGGCGTCTTAGGCCACATGATCTCGACTCTGTGTTGGGTTGGACCACCGATTTATTCCGCATTGCTTGGGGGCTTTTTTACTGGAATGCCCGCAAATCGATCTTTCGCGCCCGCAAGAATCAGGGAAGATGCCCTTGCCAAACCCTGTCCGATTCCGGTTTGGCTGGCGAAACCGGCTGTGAACCCGCGCTACTGTATGAGAAACCAATTCGTTTTCGACGAGTTTGCCCCCTCCTCCAGCCCAACGCTCAGGGCGAACTAAAGTGCAGCGTCCATACCAGCGAGGTCAGACCGTTTTGGTTTCGATTCTTTGGCACCTACGGAGGCGCGGTTTTGGCCACTTACCTGCTCGCGGTTGCCACCGTCTTCGGCGTGATGCGCAATATCGGCTACCCGATTTCATTCGTAACCTTGGTGTGGCCTCCAGCTTGGCACGAAATTGATCAAGCCCGTTCGAAATATTTTTTGATTCAGGCGGAAGAAGCTTACGGTGCGGGGGACGGCGCGACGGCCCTAATGTCACTGTCGCTTGCTTACGAATACGACCCCGCCAATTACGAGACTGGAAGACTGCTCGCCCAATTGTGGTCAGCAGCCCGGCCCGAAAGAGCAAATCAGGTTTACGAAAAACTGATGCTCGATCATCCCGAACATCGCGTCGCGACCGCGCGGGCTTGGTTCAAGGGACTGCTTTCTCGGGGGGATTACCTTCGTTTGGAGAAATTGGCAGCGGACGCTATCGTCTTTGATCCTGATTCCACTTCCGCGTGGATTTACGCCTTTCTCTTTGCCAACCAGCGAACCGGAAATTTTGTGCTCATTGACGAACTGCTGGAGTCTCCGGCGAATCTCCCCGCCGGGGTGAGCGATTTGCTCCAATTGGAACAAACCGTCCGTGCCCTGAAACCCACGGAATCTCGAGATCTGCTCACCCATATCGAAAACCCGAACGAGCCATTGTTTTTGGTGCACTACCGCGTGCGCAAACTAATCCAATTGGGGGAAGGCACCCGGGCGTTACAGCTGCTCAATGCGCAGTCGACTCGGTTTCAGGACCGAGATCGTATTCGTCTCCAACTCGCAGCCTATGCACAGGGCGACTTCAGAGACCCTTACGTCGATTTGGTCCGCAAGTTGATTCAATTGCCGCCGAGTCTCGCCCTCAGTGAACTCCTGAGTGCGCACCTCATCGTCTATCCTAATTTGGCCCTCTACCGACTCATCAAACAGTCGGTCGCGCCGGCTGACATCGCCGATGACAATGAACGGCTCCAAAGCGTGCTCGCCTTCTATTTTTTGGCGTTGGCCCATGCCGACAAATCTGGCAGTGACGACATCGCCGCTTACCTCCGCGAAATCACTGGCTCTACGTTTGCCTCCCTGGATGCGGCCGCGTTAGTCGCGACAGACCCGGCCCGCTACCGTATTCAAAACGTTCTGCCGGCAATTCAACCGCTGTCCTTGGACATGATTTATGCGCTACTGGAGCGCTATGAAAATCACCCCAAATGAGTTTAGCGGGCATCACTTCCAGTTTTAACAATCTGCATCGCCGGATCGGCATCGCCGGGGTGGTCGCCCTTGTCAGTCTCGGTATACTTGCCGTCATTTGGTCGGTCCACATGGCACCGGCATGGCTGAACAACCCCGACCTATCCCACGGACTCTTTACCCCCATTTTGTTTGGTCTCTTGATCCGAGAAAGCATTTACCATGGGTCACCACGGTTCCTGCCCGATCGTCCCCGCACCCTAGCTACTTTGCTGGTGTTCATACTCGGGCTCAGTTTACTCATTCTGGCGACTGGCTCGCTCTATGCCGTAGCCACGGAATGGGGTCACCCTTTGGTGCAGTTTTTTCTAGGAATCAGTCTCACCGGCGCCGTGGTGGGTGGATGGATATTTTGTGCCTCCAATTCGGTAAAACTGGTGCCAATAAACTGGATCTCCGCGGTGGCGGTGGGGCTTTGGGTTTTGAGTCTTCCTTTGCCCCCCGGTTCTTACAATCAGCTGACGCTTTCCCTCCAGTTCCGCGTCACTGAAAACGTGTTGAGTGCGCTACATGTTCTGGGCATCCCCGCCATCCGCAATGGCAACATCATTAACCTTGCGCATGCCACCGTGGGCGTGGAGGAAGCGTGCAGCGGCGTCCGGAGCTTGATATCCTGTATTTACGCGGGGTTTTTCTTTTCCGCTGCGTTCGTGCGTTCCTGGCCAAGTCGCATCCTCCTGATCGGCATTGCCCCGGTGCTCGCGGTTATGATGAACTTTGTGCGTTCGCTTAGTCTCACGCTTATGGCCAATGCCAACATTGACATCGAGGGCACGTGGCACGACTGGACAGGATTTGGAATCTTACTGATTACAGCTCTAATCCTCGCGGGAATTGCGATCGTGTTGGAGAAAATCGAAACACGCCCAGACTCTGGAATGCACCGAACGGAACTCGTCGGGTCACGGTTTTCGCCCGGGCCCGAAACTCGTCATTTGGCCACCATTCTCAGCTGCG
>CAXBOL010000725.1:0-3154 GCA_963977295.1 uncultured Opitutaceae bacterium | reverse complement strand
GTCGGGTTGGAGCGGGGTTATTCGACCGTGACGGACTTGGCGAGGTTGCGAGGTTTATCGACGTCGCAACCTTTGGCTACCGCCACGTAGTAGCTGAAGAGTTGCATCGGAATCGTGGCAATGATCGGCAGCACCGCCTCGTGACATTCGGGGATGTAGATGACCTCATCGGCCAGGCCGTCGGGTAATTCGGCCCCTTCGGTGGTGATGGCAATGATGGGGCCACCGCGGGCTTTGATTTCCTGCATCGATGAAATGACTTTATTGAACAGTTCATTCACCGGCACGAGGAACACCGATGGACACTCGGGGCTGATGAGGGCGATCGGCCCATGTTTCATTTCCGCCGCGGGATAGGCCTCGGCGTGGATGTAGGAAATTTCTTTCAGCTTTAGCGCGCCCTCGAGGGCGATGGGGAAGAGTTCCAGCCGCCCGAGGAACAGCATGTCGTTGTAGTGGGCGTAACGGTTGGCGATGTCCTCGATGTGTTTGGCTTGTTTGAGGGTGTGTCGCACGAGGTCAGGAGCCCCTTTGAGCGCGGTCACATATTCCGAACCATCCCGAGGGCTCATGTCGCGCATCCGGCCGAGGTAGAGGGCGAGCATGGCGCCGATCAAAAGTTGCGACGTAAACGCTTTGGTGGAGGCCACCCCAATTTCCGGCCCGACGTGTTGGTAGATGCCTCCGTCGGCCTCTCGAGCGATGGTGGACCCGACGACGTTATTGATGGCCAATACCTTGAATCCTTTACGCTGGGCTTCCCTCATCGCGGCGAGGGTGTCGATGGTCTCGCCGGATTGGCTGATAACAAAGAACAGCGTATTGGTGAAGAGGGGCGTGTTGCGGTAGCGAAACTCGGACGCATGATCGCATTCGGTGGGAATGCGGGCAAAACGCTCCACCAAGTGTTCCGTCACGAGTCCGGCGTGAAGGGCGGTGCCGCAGGCGCAAAACATGAGACGACCCATGCCACGCAGTTCGTTTGGCGTCATGTTGAGTCCACCAAAATTGGCGGTCGTGTCATCAGCGGAGAAGCGGCCACGCATGGCGTTTTCCAAGGCCTTGGGCTGCTCAAAGATTTCTTTGAGCATAAAATGAGGATACTCACCCATGTCGGAGTCTTCGATCGTCCAAGTCACTTGGTCGATGACCGGCGAGACCCCGATGTCATCCATGGTGGAAATTTGGAAGGTGTTGCCGTTAATCGCTACGAGCTCGCCATCTTTTAAATACACGACGTTCTGCGTGCGGCTCACCAGTGCGGCGACGTCTGACGCAATGACCAGTTCGTCGGGACCGACCCCCAGAATGAGCGGGGAGCCGCGACGCGCGGCAATCAACTCGTTGGGACAACTGACCGCCAGCACACACAGTCCAAACGTGCCTTGCACGTGGAGGAGGGTCTTACGCACGCTGTCCAACAAGCGGGAACCTCCATCGACGGGCTCAGGCTCTTTGGCGAAGTGGTAAGCGATCAAATTACAGAGCACTTCGGTGTCGGTCTCGGAGGCGAAGGTGAACCCTTTCGTGAGGAGGAATTTCTTGATCGAGTCGTAGTTCTCGATGACGCCGTTATGGATGATGGCGATTTGGCCATCGCTCGATACATGAGGATGAGCGTTGGCATCGGTGACGCCGCCATGGGTGGCCCAGCGGGTATGACCGATACCTCGGGTGCCTTCGAGCGCGTTAGGCCCGATGGTTTTTTGGAGATCGGCAACTCGGCCGATCTGTTTGGCGACTTTAAATTTTCCGCCGTCCAAGATGGCGACGCCAGCCGAATCGTAACCTCGATACTCCAAGCGTTTGAGTCCGTCCAAGATGATTGGGGCTGCTTTAGCTTTGCCCACGTAGCCTACGATTCCACACATAGTTAGTAATTTGTTATGGCCAAAATTCGACTGACGTTAATCTTGGTGCAAGGTAATTGAACCCCTTAATATTTATCCCTATGAGATCGCATAAAAAAGTGGTGGCAGTGGTAATGGGCGGTGGTCGTGGAACACGTCTCCACCCGCTCACAACCGAAAGGTGTAAACCTGCGGTCCCATTGGCCGGCAAGTATCGCTTGGTCGATATTCCGATCAGCAATTGTATCAATTCGGATATCAATCGCATCTTTATCCTGACGCAGTTCCACACCGCCTCCCTCCATCGGCACATTCAAAACACCTACCACTTTGATCCGTTTGGCGGCGGATTTGTGGACATCTTGTCGGCGGAGCAGACCGACAAAACCAGCGATTGGTATCAGGGCACGGCCGATGCTGTCCGGCGGAACCTGCAACATCTGCGGAACGAAGAACACGAATACGTGCTGATTCTTTCCGGCGACCAATTGTATCGCATGGATTTCGGCATGATCATTCGCGAGCATGCCGCGAGTGGAGCTGAGGTCACTCTGGCCGCGATGCCAATTCCGGTTTCCAAAGTCGAAGGCCTGGGGTTGATGGGCGTCAACGATGACTTGGAAATCACCACGTTCGCCGAAAAACCCAAGGATCCGGCGGTCATCGACTCGTTGGCGATGGGCGAAGGACTTGAGGCAAAATTGGGCAATTCCAATCCGGCCGAAAAGCGGTGTTTGGCTTCCATGGGCATCTACGTTTTCAATCGGAAGGCGCTTTTGGATGCGTTGGACAACAACATGACCGACTTTGGCAAAGAAGTGATTCCGAGCCTACTCGGCAAAAAGGGCCTGTATGCCTACGTGTTCGAAGGCTATTGGGAGGATATCGGAACGGTTAAAGCGTTTTTCGATACCAATCTCGCCATCACGGACCAATTGCCTCCCTTTGATTTTTTTGACGAAGACGCGCCGATCTACACGCACAACCGTGCTTTGCCTCCGTCCAAGGTGAACGAGTGCATGATCAAGAATGCAGTGGTCGGTGACGGTTGCATCGTAGAGGACTCCAAACTCACTCGCTGCGTTATCAGTTCCCGCTCGTTCATCCGGTCAGGTTCGGTTTTGAACAATGTCGTGATGATGGGTGCGGATAATTATGAAACCGATGCGGAGTTTGCCGAAAACGACGCGCTGGGGCAGCCGCATTTAGGTATTGGCCACAACTGCCGCATTAGCGGTGCGATCATCGACAAGAATACTCGTATCGGCGATGGCGTCGAACTTTCGCCCGACGGGAAAGAAGAC
>CAXBOL010000724.1:0-3155 GCA_963977295.1 uncultured Opitutaceae bacterium | reverse complement strand
GACAGATAGCTCCGTCCCGCACTGCGGGACTACGCGATGGAACCGGTCAGCCTGAGGTATTATTTTATAAATGAACTCGTTGGAGTGGAGATTGGATCTGTGTGCATCTGTGGTTAAACAAGGCGGTGGAGTGGACGACTGGTTTACCAATTGGTGTAGCTGCCGTCGGAGCGCCAGAGACGGGGGGGCTCCCAGAAGCGGAGCGTCATTTCGCGGAGCACGGCTTCGTTCACCTCGACCCCCAGGCCGGGGCCGGTGGGCACGGGGTAGGCGTTGCCTTCCAGTTGTAAGCGTTGGGTGAATACGTCGGCGTCGCTGGTGGGGAGTTTCTCGACTGGAGAGTCGCGGGATTCGAGGTAGGAAAAGTTGGACACGGCGGCGGCGAGGTGGACCGACGCGGCGGTGCAGATGGGGCCGAGCGGATTGTGCAGGAGGAGGTCGATGTAGTTGGCCTCGGCCATGGCGGCGACCTTCATGGACTCGGTGAGCCCGCCGACGTTGCAGACGTCGACGCGGGCGTATTGGGTGATGTTGCGTTCGAGGTAGGGTTTGAACTGCCACTTGCTCGAGAACTCCTCGCCGATGGCGAACGGCACCTGGGTCAGCTTGCGCAACGCTTCATAGGCTTCGGGCGATTCGTCGCGGATGGGCTCTTCGATGTAATCGAGCGCGCCGGAGGGAATGCGTTGCAGGAACGTGGCGGCTTCCGCGACGGAAAGACGGTGGTGCACATCGCACCCGATCATGGCGCTGGGCCCCATCACTTCGCGACAATCGAGAATCCCCTGCATGGTGGTGACGCCGGCGGCGCGCACATCGTAAATCGAGCCGGATTTGTCGGAGTAGTCGCCGCCGGCCTCGGCGGTGAAGCCGGTGCGCAGGGCGTTCCATTTGGTGTCGACCAGTTTTTGGGCGAGGGCGGAAAAGTCCGCGGACGGGGCGTTGTTGGGGATGCAGGCGAAACATTCCACCCGATCGCGTTGGGCACCGCCGAGCAGTTGATAGACCGGGACGTTGAGGGATTTGGCCACGAGATCATGCAGGGCGATGTCGATGGCCGAGATGGCGGCGGTGAGGGCGCGTCCGCCTTCAAAATACTGACTGCGATACATCTCCTGCCAGAGACCGCCCATGCGACGCGGGTCTTTGCCGAGAAGGAACTCACGGTAGTGTTTGACGACGCCTTCGACGGCGAGTTCGCGGGAGGACAGCCCGGATTCGCCCCAGCCGTAGAGTCCGTTGTCGGCTTCGACTTTGACGAGCATCTGATTGCGGAATCCGATCCAGGCGACGTAGGGGATGACAGCAGTGATTTTCATGAGATTGGAGCTGGAGATTGTTTCTGGGAAACAGGCATGTCACGAGACAAGATCGGCAGGTTTAGGTGGGTTGGACTGGATTGTTTTTTTAACCATCCCGCAGAGCGGGAGACCCGAAAGTCCCGCCGGACGGGATACCGACTACGCGATGGAACCCAGGTAGGTGGATTCATTTTGGAGGGATTGAATCCGTGTATTCCGTGTAATCCGTGGTTAATAAATTCAGGATGCTGGTGAGAGGCAGGATGGACTGGTTTGTTTTTAACCATCCCGCAGAGCGGGAGACACGAAAGTCCCGCCGGGCGGGATACCGACTACGCGATGGAACCCGGTCAGCCTGTTGTGTTTTTTGTAGAAATGAACTCATCGGGATGGGGATTGGATCTGTGTCGATCTGTGTGGTTTGTTCCTCAGCCGCCCAAGGGGCACCCGCTTTGTCACCCCTTTGGGGCACGTCCCCGAGGGCCGCACCATTTACGCGCTCACGGGCTCCATGTGGTTAATCAATTCAGTGGAGTGAGGGGCGGTGCGGCGGGATTGACGAAGAAGGACGGAACCGGTCAGCACTAGGTTTTTAACCACAGATTGACACAGATGGCTTCACTACCGTTACGCGATGGAACCTGTCAGCAATGGGTATTTTTTGTAGAAATGAACTCATCGGGATGGGGTGTGGATTTGTGTGTATCTCTGGTTTCCAAATTCATAACGCGGTGGAGAGGCGGATTGGATTCGATGGAACTTAGCAGGACGGTTTTTTTATTGGGTTTGAATCTGTGTATTCTGTGTAATCCGTGGTTAAAAAAGTGGTGGAGTGGGTTGACTGAAGATCAGGTGGGGCCGTGAGCTTGTTGGTTATTAACCATCCCGCAGAGCGGGAGACACGAAAGTCCCGCCGGGCGGGATACCGTTACGCGATGGAGCCGGTCAGCTCGGTGGTGGATGAGGAGAGAATCATTTGGTGGAGTGGGGATTGGATCTGTGTCGATCTGTGTGAATCTGTGGTTAACCAATTCAGTGGAGTGGGAGCTCATCGGCAGGATGGACTGAAGCATTCCGGTTTAGCGCAACGCAGGTGGAGGTGAATCAGTTAATCCTGTCGGGCGGCCGCCTCGGGGGTGACTCGTCCCTCAACGTTTCAGCGGGCGTGTCGTGGCCAATGGATGAGGGTTTCGCTCATTTACCCCGAGTCCGGTCGCTGAGAAGAAATCGTCCCGGACCGTGTGCGTGCCCCGATAATTCAAAATGATGAAGAAACTCCTGCTTCCCGCCCTCCTGCTGACGGCGTTGGTCGTCTCGGCCGGTGAGAAACCCAACGTGATTGTGATCGTGGCCGACGACATCGGCTATGGTGATGTGGGGTTCCATGAGGCGGTCGCGGACGGGGTGGTGACTCCGAATCTGGATAAATTGGCGCAGAGTGGGGTGATTTTTAAGAACGCGTATGCGGCGTCGCCCATCTGCAGCAATTCGCGGCTTTCGTTGGTGACGGGACGCTACGCGCAACGGTGGGGGGCCTATTACTACGGAGACGGTGGGTTGCCGTCGACCGAGATGACCCTGGCCGAGATGATGCGGGCGGCGGGTTACCGCACCATGAAAGTGGGCAAGAATCACTTGAACGGGGGGCCGAAGGAAGACCCGATGAAGCATGGGTTTGATCAATTCCTCGGCTTCACGCACCACTCCTGGGATTTTCAACTCATCAGCCAGCGGGACGTGGATGCCTACGAACGTAAAAAGCCGGGCAGTATCGCCCAGGCGAAGATGATTGGGATCGGTCCGCTCACGCGGGATCACGGGGAACCCGCATCATTTGAAAACACGACCACGACG
>CAXBOL010000723.1:0-3156 GCA_963977295.1 uncultured Opitutaceae bacterium | reverse complement strand
TGCGAAAGACAAACCCGAAGCAGCGTCTCGGTGTCTTCCACATTGGTGGGCGGTTCCAACATCACCAATTGGCGGACTGTCGAACGTTTCAAAATTTCCGGTAAATCTTCAAAATTTCCCAACTTGGGTAACGATGGAAATTCCGCATCCTCTGGTTTGTAAGTAACATGGCCCATGGGGAAAAACCCGAGTTGACGATTTGCAATCAGCCAATTTTCCAGCCCCGGAAATGCCTCTGGATTTCCCACGATGAGAGTGGTCACGGCCTTGTCAGCCGATTGAAAGTGGCGTGATATCCACCCGGGCTGAGAACGATTCAGCAGGGTGAGCATCGGGAAAAGAAGGGCAATATAATTGAGGAGAAAGAAACGACTCATTCCCGGGTCCTTGAAAAGCACGACCACGCTAAAAATGGCACCACAGATATACGCGATCTGGCGGAGGGCGGAATTCGCACATTCTTGGTAACTCCGACGGAGCTCTCCTCCTAAAAATGCACCGCTGGGTAAGACGATTCCGACAGGTACAATGAGGGCCGCGAGGAAGATGGTGAGTGGGTAACTGTAAATCGGAAGTAGCGTAGTGAAACTGATGCCACTGTGACTGAGCGCAACCCACAGCAATACCGCCTCCAGACCGATGAGAATGCGGTGGAGGTTTGCTATTCCAGTGTTTCGGCGATGAAAGAGCACGATGCCCCGTTGGAACTGGTTCTGTCCGAGCTCTTCAAGCGGTAAAAATGCGTAGTGACGAGTTGACGCTCAAACTTGAGCGATTTATATGCACCTAATATGCAATAATATAGGTATTTTAGTCTTATTTTAAATGGGTCCGTTTGGGCCTGTTTTGGGCGAGCGAGACCTTAGTGTCGTTGCCCGTTCCCAGCGTGCCCAGTAAGGTCGCTACCATCAGTAGGACGGCAGGATTGTGCAGGGGGAAGTCAACCAATGCGTAAGCCAGAACGATGAAGAGTCCTCCCGTTACCCATTTTTCTAACACACTGTTAGATTTCCACCCTTGCCGGATTGGCAGCCAAAGTAGCCACAGGAAAAGGATAAGTCCGATCACCCCAGTTTCGGCTGAAATTTGTGCCCAATCATTGTGGGAATGAACAACTCGCGAGGACACTTTCCCCTCTTTGTCCCGCAGGTAGTTGCCTTGATATTGAGGGAAGACGATTCCCAGCGTTCCTACCCCCCATCCCCAAATTGGCCTATCCGCGGCCATTCTCAGGGTGTCTCTGGTTAACAGAATTCGCAGATCTGAATTTCCTTTTTTGATGCCCTCCAGTTGTTGTTGGGTGCGCTTCAAGTGCTCTACCAGGCGTCCTTTCGTCATTGCGATACCGGCGCTTCCAGTCACGAGAATGAATACTAAGAACGCCGATGTAGCTAAAAATTTGCCACGATTGTTGGTCGTTTGGCGGGACCGAACGACGTCGAACGCTAGCCGTATCAGTGCAAAAACGAGAACTCCGCTGCAGATGAGTAAGCCAGATCTAGATCCAGGGATGGGAAGGGTCAGAACCAAAAGCAGCGCAATTCCAAAACCGGGCAGGACTGCATCAAAATGTCCGCGGTCTCGTTTCCATTTTCCGATGGCGGAAAAGGCGAAACCCAAGGCTATAGGCACCATCACGATCACCGCTGCGGCCCAGTGATTGCGATAAACGAACGATGCAAAATGGTAGCCGTGCCGGTCTTTCAAAAATCCTAAAATCTCATAGGGCGCGGTGACGTGAAAATAAATTCCCACGAGCGCGACGATGCCGCCGTGAATTAAGATTGCAGCCCAAACGAGTCTGGCTCCCTTGCGGGAAAACGAGGCGCGCTTGATTGCCCCGAAAAGAAGCAGAGCAGAAACCCATGGCATCATTCCTTTGATGGTGGCCTGTCGATCTACCGTCGAAGGAAGCCAGCTAATCCATGCTTCTCGGGGGAGCCAGCGCCCGTGGTGGTTGATATCTGGCTCATGCGAGGGATTTAGCAGGCTCGTGATAACCAGCAGAGAAAAGACCAGAACCGGAGTGACCTGCCACCAATTCATTGGTTTAGCCTCGCGCCATGCCAAGAACACCGACGCGATCATCGTCAAAATTGAAAGGCCTGTGAATGCAGGAGGGGCCCAACTTGCTCTGCCCGCAAACCCCCACGTTGTGACTGCGATCGTGGTGCATGCCAAGAAGCCCATGATTAACTCGCTCTTATGAGGCCGAGAATTGGGGGCGGGGAGTGAATAAGACGACATGGAAAGAGCGCTTTCAAACCATGTAATGACCTAAGGATGTCAGGCAAACCTTATGAAATTGGGGTTCGACATTTCCGTCCTCCGATACGGCAGTCAAAGAGGGGTCGTTTCATCTGTGGGGCGGCCCAAGGACATCCAATCGGCTTTCGTCAGCGCAATTGACGTTCGAGTTTCATCAGGAAGATCAGAGGTCGCACGGGAAGCGACGGGGCGAAGCTTGTTCATTTTATTCTAAACTTCCTAAAGTGACCATTTTGCCATGAAGCCTCCGCTTGCCCACGAGCACGCCTACTCGGAGCGATCTCTCGCGACGCCTTCGCCGGGTTTGCGAGTCGCCCAGCGACAGATCTCCGAGTTGTTCATCGCCGCGGCTGATGTCATTGGCATGCCCCGTTCGATTGGAGAGATCTACGGGCTCATTTTTTCCGCTCCGCGTCCGTTGACGTTCCAGCAGATAGTGGATCAATTGGACCTCAGCAAGGGGTCGGTGAGCCAAGGTCTGAAATCATTGCGGGGGGTTGGGGCGGTGCGGAAAATTTACGTCGCCGGAGATCGGAGGGACTATTTTGAGCCAGAAACCGAGTTGCGAAATTTAGTGGCGGGTCTGTTGAGAGATAGGATTCACCCGCATCTGGAGTTGGGCAAACAAAGGCTGGAGCGAGTCCGTTTGGACGTGGCGGCAGGAGAGGATCTGGACGATGAAGAACGTGAGATGCTGCGAGCTCGGGTGGCGAAATTGGAGAGTTGGCGAAAACAGGGAGCAGTAATTTTACCACTATTGGCCAAAGTCCTTGGTTGAATCCAATGATCCACTATTCCGCATTCAAATTGAACAACTCGGTCGCTAAGCACCCCAAGAAAGTGACTGATTAAGTGGCCACCGAATTCGACCAGTCCTGCGGGGGGGGG
>CAXBOL010000722.1:0-3162 GCA_963977295.1 uncultured Opitutaceae bacterium | reverse complement strand
CCCTACCTCGTGATTCTGGGGGCCACGTTGTGGTTGGAATCGCACAACGTGGCCGCGGGAGCGGTCCTCCGCGCTCACGGTCACACCGGCGATGCGATGTGGATCACGATGTTGCAGAATCTGGTCAACGTGGTGGGCAACGCGGTGCTGCTATTTGGGTTGCTGGGCGCCCCCAAGATGGGCGTGACCGGCGTCGCCCTCGCCACCGCCGGCAGTCGCGTGATCGCGGCCATCGGGTTTGCTATCATGCTGCGGCGGCGCACCGGGATCCGGTTCGGCCCCGCCGAGTTGATTCGGATCGCGCCGACTCATTTGCGGCGAATATTGCGCATCGGTCTGCCTTCGGCGGGAGAGCATCTGTCGTGGTGGATCGCGTTCATGACCATCACCTCGTTCACCGCGCGCATGGGCGCCACTGAACTCGCCGTGCAATCCTACGCGATGCAGGCCATGCATTTTGTCTTCACGTTCAGCTACGCCATCGCTCTCGCCAACGAGATCTTGCTCGGTCAACACATCGGCGCCGGCGAGTTCGATGCGGCCTACGAGCGATTACTCAAAAGTTTGCGCAAAGGCTCGATCATCGTGGGCGTGGTGATGCTCCCCAATGCGATCTTTGGCAGCCAAATTTTTGGGATCTTTTCCTCCGATGTATTTGTCATCAGCACCGGAGCGGTGCTTTTGAAAATGGCACTGCTGATCGAACCGGGGCGGCTGTTCAACATGGTCATGGTGTGCGGACTCCGGGCGACCGGCGACGTGGGCTTCCCGCTAAAATTGGGCATCGTCGGCATGTGGGGCCTGTGGGTGCCGTTGTCCTGGCTGTTTGGCATCAATTTTGGCTGGGGACTACCGGGACTGTGGGCGGCCATGATTGTCGACGAAATCTTCCGCGGCGGGATCATGTTCCATCGCTGGTATCGCCGCGGTTGGGTGCCCAACGCGATCAAGAGCCGCGCAGGCGTCATCAAGAGCCTCGAGGAGGCATGAAGCTGAAGCGCCGAGGTGGCGCGACTCCGAAAGCATGGGACGATTCCAACGCTTTAGATGATTGCCGGAACGATGCGTTGGTGCGGACGCAAGTGGGTTGGCGACCACCCTAATGCATGCCGTAGGAGCCGTGCTTGCACGCGATGAACACGGTGGCGTGGCCCGCAGGAATTAGTCAGCCGCAATCGCAGTAGAAACGAGAGTCTTTGATCCCAGCAGGTGTGTTCGGCTTGATCCCGCGTCTTCCCCCCTCTGGCCGACTAAACATTCGAGTCGGGGTGTATAACCAATCGACGCTTGGATTTAGACTTGAACGCCAAGGCGCGGAGCCGCGGAGTCGAGCAGCAAGTTATTCAATTTATGAACTTTACGTGCTTACCGCCTTGGTGACTTTGCGTTAAAATTAGTCCAATTTAATCGGGCTGATGGTGTAAACCCCTTCCCACAAAGGCCGAGGGCGTTCCTAACTATCACAATTCCTGCAAGAACGACACGATGCCACGCGGGAACGACTGCCCTACTCCGTATTTTCCGTGGCGTGATTGATTACCAGGCGCACGAACTCGGCGCGTGTTTCCATATGGGGATTGTGGCCCGACGCGGCGATGGTCTCGATGGTTACAGCGGGAAAGTGGATCTGAATCGCCTCGTAGTCCGCCGCCTTCACGTAGCGCGATTTACCGCCCAAAATAAACAGCGTGTCGCCCCCAAACCGGTCCTCCGGCGCCAAGGGATTCTTTTCGAGTTCCGGCAGCGAGACACTGATGGTGGGTAGGTTGATCGCCCATCGCCATCCCCCGGATTCGGTTCGCTCCAGATTGGTCGTGATGAATTTTCGCATGCCCCAGTCGGGCACCCTACCCTCCATTTTGAGTTCGGCTTCACCTCGGGACTTGAGTTCGGCGAGGGACAGCTCATGCATGGCGACAAACTCCGCCCGATGCCCGTTGGAAAAGTAGGATTTCGGTGCGATATCCACCACGATGAGCCGACGCACCCGATGTGGATGACGGCAAGCCAGCGCCATGGCGATCTTGCCGCCCATGCTGTGTCCCATCAGGTCGATTTGGTCGATGCCACGACGGTCCATCCAGCCGAGCACGTCTTCCACCATGACTTCGTAGTTCATGATGTCGGCATGCGGGGACTTTCCATGGTTACGCAGATCCAGCGCGGTCACCGACCATTGCGCCGCAAGTTCATTTCCCGCGCTCAACCAATTTCGCGAAGAGCCCAGCATCCCATGCAGGACCACCATGGGCGGGCCGGATCCGTCACCAAAATCTCGGGCAAATAGTTCCATTACAGGGCCAAGCACTGGGGATGCACCCGCGAGTGGCGAGTCGTTTTACACCTCGCCGACCCCGCTCCATCGATTCCGGAGGACGAAACCGAGAAATCCCTTGGCGACCTGCCAAGGATCCACTGAATTGCCTGTTTGTCTCTCGCTCCCTCCTCCATCGCCCCCGCTAATCGATCCATGCCCGCCGCCAAAAAGCTCACTCCGATGATGCAGCAATACTTCGAAGTGAAGCGCAGCTTGGCCAAAGGCACGATCCTTCTGTTTCGCCTGGGCGATTTTTACGAGATGTTCTACGACGATGCGATCGACGCATCGCGAATTTGCGGCATCACGCTAACCAAGCGCCAGGACTACCCGATGGCGGGTATTCCACACCACGCAGCCGACAACTATGTGCCCAAACTCCTCGCCGCCGGGCGCAAGGTCGCGATTTGCGACCAAGCAGAACCCGCCGTCGCAGGAAAGTTGGTCAAACGTGCCGTCACCCGCATTCTCTCCTCCGGCACGACGCTTGACGCCAATCAACTCGACGCGTCGCGCAATCACTACCTCTGCGCCCTCTACCGGGACAAACACGGCTTGCATGCGTCGTGGCTCGATCTTTCGACGGGCGAATTCAAATTGGCCACCGACACGGCGGTCGACAACCTTCTGCCAGTGCTCACGGCCCTGGAGCCAGCCGAACTCCTGCTCGTCGAAGGAGACAAAACCAAGTGGCGGGACGCCCCTCACGACGACATCGATGCCCGTGCGCTGCATGAGTTCTGCCAGGACCGCCTCATCACCGAATTGCCCGGTTACCATTTCGAAACCGATTCCGGCGCCCGCACCGTGCTGGACGCGCTCAAGGTCCTTAATTTCGAAGGTTT
>CAXBOL010000721.1:0-3163 GCA_963977295.1 uncultured Opitutaceae bacterium | reverse complement strand
AGATGGTCACAAAAAGGCACTAAGAATATCAGCAATTTTTGTGCTTCTTTGTGCTTTTTCGTGGCAGTGGGTTTCCAAGTTCTTAGAGAAGTAACCAAGATTACTAAGTTAATGCAAATTAAGATCTTCTGTCTTTATTGGTTCCCTTTTTGCCTCGATGAAATCTAAATAACCAGAGCACTCGGTATTAGCTTTGGTCCAAGGGCTTGAGGATCTTGGCATCCACGATGAAGGGGCCAAATGGCAACAGGGCTCCCAGGCAGATCAGAAACGTGCGTTTGAACGACCAGTTATCCTCGTTGAGCTGAGCCTGGAGGGTGGCGGCGATGAGGATAAGAAACAGCACGCCGTGGGCCATGCCGACAATGCGAACCGCGAGCTGTTGATCAGCGAAGTATTTCAACGGCATGGCGATGAAGAGCAGGATCACAAATGACCAGCCTTCCATGAGACTGATGAGTCGCACGCGACCGAGGTAAGAGGAGAGATGCATGATTAAAACAGTCGTCGATGGTGAAGCGGGAGGTGGGCGGTAATTACGGATTCAAATTAAGGTAAATCTACGGATCGCAACTGAATTGCATCGATAAATGAAATGAGCTCTCTAGGGCTACTCCGTTTCGATGCTTCCTCTACCCCTCGCCGAATTGCTCCATTTTGCCCTCACCGTGCTGGTGCCGGGGCTCTTGGTGATGGTGATTATGGTGCTTATGATTCTACGGCAACGGACACCCAAGGATATGCGCTGGCCCCGAAAAAAACAGTCGGGACGGCGCGCACCCGAACGGGATGTTAAGCCGCGGAATTAGTCGGGGTGGTTGGCCCAGAGAGTCGGCGTGGCAAATTCCAAACTGTTGCGGGCGGGATCGCGAAAATAGATCGAGCGGGCGCCGTTGTCCCACGTTTGTTCGTGCTCGATGATCACTCCACTCGCGGTGAGATGATCGCGCCATTGATCCAACTCGGATTGCGTGGCGGCCCAACACACATGCTCGGCCCCTGAACTGCCGTGGCACGGAATACCGTCAGGGTGGCATTGTTGCGTGGTCGACGGATTGAAGATCAATAACATGCCGTCGCCGCAGTGGTAGAATAGGTGACGACCGTCGGCTCGGGAATGCAGCTTTAACCCGAGCACGCCGTGGTAGAACGCGTGCGCCGCGTTGAGGTCCTCGGCGTAGAGGCAGGTTTCAAGGATTCGAAGCAATCGCGGAGTCACAAAAAAAGTCTAGATGCAACTGACCGCATGACGCACCCAAAATATCGGCGTCTCTCGGATAATCACGACGTCAATTAAGGGGAACCCGGGCCCACAAAAAGTTCGGTTGGAACGTATTGCCGGGCGGGTAATTTCATGGTCGAGACTAGGAGAGGCTTTTGGTCGGCTTTGCTGATGTCCCACACCGAAACGATGAAATCGATTTGGTCCTTTTTGGCAGTGACTCGCAGCACCTGTTCGGGGGCCACCGTGATTTCCAGTCGCCCCGAGCCCTCGTACTCATGGTCTTTCACCACGAAATCGATGTTGTGATCGCCGGGAATGAATCGGATCCGTTCAAGGGGCTTAAGCGACGAGCGAGTATTGCCATCTACGTTGGTGATCTCGAAAAAATCGGAGAGAAGAAGTTTGGCGGAGTAAGCCTCCTCCGCAAACGTGTGTTTGAATGAGGAGTTCGAACTGACCGAAGCGCAGCCGCCAAAGGCCACGCAGAGGATAGCGGCACAACAGAGGCAGGGGTAGCGGGACGTGTTCATCGCCTGAAGATCGACATGGATTCAGAACCAGTGTTCCTGCTGCCAGCCGAGGACGGATTTGATGCGGGCGTTGGAGATGAACGGCTGGCGGGCATCGAACGGGGTTCGCAGGTCAGTCACGTTGGGCAGGAAGCGTTTGATCAGATCCTGCGAAGGGATCGGTGATGAGGTGTTGTCGGCGGCAATGATCAAGGGCTGGCAGCCAAGCCCGTCTTTTTCGATGCCGAGTTGGCAGGCGGTCGCGAGGTCGCGTGAATCGATGTAGGACCAGAAAATACGGAGGCGCTCTTCCGGATGATCGGCGGCGCGGGCGCGAATCGCGGGATAGTCTTCGGGGCAGAGAATGTTGCCGATGCGGAAGGAGAGAATCTGGGTGCCGTCGCGCCGATGAAACATCGCGGCCGTGGCTTCGTTGACGACTTTGGTCAGACCGTAGGTGTCGGCGGGAAGTTGAGGATGTTCCTCATCGATGGGCAGGTATTGCGGATCGAAAAGTTCATTGGCGAAACAGAATCCGTAGGAAGACTCGGAGGAGGCGATGACGGCCTTTTTGATGCCGAGCAGACCGCAGGCTTCCAGCACGTTGTAGGTCGTGTGGGTGTTGACTCGCCAAACTTCGGCATTGGGGTGTCCGTGGCCCCGAGGAATGGCGGCCATGTGCACGACTCCAACGTAGGGGGTGCGATTGCCCGTGGAGTGGGGCGAAAAGGCATCAATGGTGGCCCCGAGATCGGTGAGATCGGCGGTGAGGTGATGGCACTTGAGCTCGGGGGAGGGGGGCCGGCTGTCGACGTTGGTCACGTCGTAACCTTGTTCCAGAAAGTGTTTAACGATCCAGTGGCCAGCTTTGCCGGCGCCGCCGGTGATGAGAATACGAGGATGAGACATAGTGAGATTGAGTAGGGTTTGGGAGTCGGGAAGAGAGGGTTGGTAAATTTGGATCTATTCGGCCGGCGCGGCGACGTTGAAACGTCGGGCCAAGTAGCTTTCCCAGATGCGGAAAAAGGTCACCATGGATTCGATGTCGATCCATTCGTCCGGCGCGTGCAAATTCCCGACCAGCGGGCGAGCCATGATGACGGGAATCCCGTAAGGGTGGAGGAAGCGCGCGTCACTGCCACCGGATTCACGCACTAATTCGGCGGATTGACCGGTGATCTGGTGCGTGACTTCGTTATACAGCGGGTCGGGCGATAGATGCGTAGGCTCGGCCACGATAGCGGGAATCAACTCGATATCCGGCCCCACGCACTGACGCACGAGCTCGAGGATCTCGTTGGACGTGTGCGGCGGTGGAAACCTAATATCGAGCATGGCATGGGCCTCGGCGGGGAGTCGATTGAAGGTCGCGTTTTCGGTGCCGACGCTGGTGATGGCGCATGTGGGATACCAATGATTGTTGGCATCG
>CAXBOL010000720.1:0-3167 GCA_963977295.1 uncultured Opitutaceae bacterium | reverse complement strand
CAACCGCTTGGCCGCGGGCGGCCAAGCGGTTTGGAATAGCCGGACCTTCGGTCGCCGGCGACCACGTGTCGCCCAGTTTCCAATACAATTGGGGAGCCGACGCAAATGGCTCGTCATTTTCGATCATGGCGAGGTCAGGCTCCGCTTGGCCATGAGCGGTAAATAGGTCGCGGTGCCCATCCAGATCGTAGTCGAGGGCGACCAATCCCATTTTGGAAAATAGATCCAGGGTCGCGTGGTCAGGCCGGGCAGCGATGACCGGATGCAGCGACTGGAGCATCGGAAACAAATCGTCGGCGCGGTTGACCGGAGCAATCGGCAGAGAGCCGGCGGCCGCCAAGCCGGCGGCGAGGCCTTCCCGTCGTTGCGTTTCGGGCGCAATCCACGGTGCGAAGGAGCCGTCGGCCTGACTGAGAAACAGCGCGTCGTCTCCGGTGTGAAAACTGAACAGGATGTCGAGGTGGCCGTCTTGATTGGCGTCAAGCGGGGTGAGGGCGAGCAGCTTCTCCCGGGGAAACCCGGTGAGTGGGTCGGTGGGCTGGAGTCCCGCGTGGCCGCGCACGGCGATAAATCGACCGTCACCGGTATTTCGATACACCGTGGGGAAGCGGTTCAGGAAGCCCACTGGGGTGCCGTAGGATCGGCCGACCCGCGCAAAGTTGATGGCGGCACCGAGACCAAACTCCGCTGACCAACGCAGGTAGTGGCCCACGATCAGATCGAGATTGCCATCGCGGTCGTAGTCCAGCCAGAGCGCGCCGGTGCTCCAGTCGTTGTCTTCGCCGGCGATGCCGGTTTCGACCGACACCTCGGTGAAGGTGCCGTTGCCTTCGTTGCGAAAGAGATGGTTGGCGCCGATGCAGGTGACAAACAGATCGGCATCCCCGTCGTTGTCGAAATCACCCGTGACTGCCGCCATACCATTCATGACCACATCGAGCCCGGCGGCGGCGGTGATGTCGGTGAATTGGCCCGTGCCATCATTGAGGTAGAGCGCGCTGGAGCCGGGGGCCTGCCAGGCATTGTCGGCCCAGGGCCAGGGGGCACCGTTGACGAAAAACAGATCCGGCCAACCGTCCTGGTTGGCGTCAAACACGGCGACGCCGCCGCCCAAGGAGACGGGTGAAGCTCCGGAACCATGGCGGTGGGCGAAGGTAATGCCGGCGGTGGTGGTGACGTCGGTAAAACGCACCGACGGGCCGATCCGCTCAACGTCGCTGGTGGGAAATGCCCAGGCGAAGATCAGGTTGATCAAAATCGCGGCCACGATCAGCGGCAACAAGATCGGCACCAATGGCGGGATGGCCGGAGGGGATTGGGGCGATCGGGATGGGCGGCGAACAGACACGGTGAGTCGACAAATGGGAACGTCGCCCACCAAAGAAGGCGAACCGAAGATAGGCGAGCTTGGAGGTCTGTGTTGCCTTTGTTGCGGTCTGAGAAAGAACTACGTCGCTATGTCGTCCGTCTCCCGTTCCCCATCGATGTTCCGCTTCGCCGGCATCGTGGCACTGTGGACGTTGGTGGGGTTGGCGTTTGCGAGTCAGTTTTATCTTTCGAGCTCATTGATCGGTCGATCGGTCTCGTGGGGGGAGGCGATCAGTTATTCGCTGGGCGATTGGTATGTCTGGGCAATATTGTCATGGCCCATTCTGGCCCTGGCGCGGCGATTTCCACCCGACGCAGTGCGCCCGTGGCGGACGGGAGGAATTCACCTCGGCGCAGCGCTCATTATCTCCTTCGTCTACGTCGTGTTGCGCGCCACCGTGGGGCTGGTGCACGGCTGGGTGATCGATGAATCGGTGGGATTTGAGGAAGTGTTTTGGCCGCTGCTGGCAAAGACCTTTCCGTTCAATCTTTTGGTTTACGGGGTGGTGTTCTCGGCCAGTCACGCGCTCGACTACTATCGCAAATATCATGAGCGCACGGTGCACACCTTGGAGTTGGAAAAACACCTCGCCGAGGCACGGTTGCAGGCCCTCATGCGTCAGCTTAAACCGCATTTTTTGTTTAACACCCTCAACGGTATCGCGTCTCTCATGCATCGGGACGTGGAGGCGGCGGATACGATGTTGGTGCGGTTGAGCGAGTTGTTGCGCCTCACCATGAACCAGTCGGGCCAACCGCTGACGGAACTCCGGCACGAGGTCGCGTTTATCGAGAAGTATTTGGATATCGAACGCATTCGATTCCGCGATCGTTTTACGGTGGCGGTGACAGTCGAAGCCGCGGTGGCGGATTGGCCGGTGCCGAGCTTGCTGCTGCAGCCCTTGGTGGAAAATGCCATCCGGCACGGAGTGGAGCCGCGCGAATCTGGCGGACGTATCGATGTAACGGCGCGCGGGGTCGAGGACCAGTTGGAAGTTTTGGTGACCGACAATGGCGTCGGCATGCCGGAAGGCGGCTTCGCCCGGGAAGGGATTGGCGTGGGCAACACCAAAGCTCGCTTGCGGGAGTTGTATGGCGATACCCACACTTTCGAACTCAACAATGCCGCCGGCGGTGGCCTGCAGGTGCGGATCCGCCTCCCGCGCCATCCGGCGGAAATCTAGCCCCGACCACGAGACCATGACGGCGACGATACGCACCCTGATTGTAGATGACGAGGAACTGGCCCGCGAACGGCTACGCCGCTGGTTGGATGCCGAAGAGAGCGTCGATGTGGTGGGCGAATGCCGCAACGGTATCGAGGCGATTGCCCGACTCGAGCGGGGAGGGGTGGACCTGTTGTTTATCGATATGGAGATGCCGGGAGCGAACGGCCTCGAGGTGATCGCCAGATTGCCGGAGGAAGAGCGTCCGGCCGTGGTGTTTGCGACGGCTCACGAGAACTTCGCGCTCGATGCGTTTGAAGTGCAGGCGGTCGACTACCTGCTCAAGCCGTTTGACCGGGAACGGTTTCAAATCGCGCTGGGGCGAGCGGAAGCGCTGTTACGCACGCGTCAGTCCAGCGTTGAGACGGTCATGGCGAACCCCGTGGGTCGACCGGAACGGCTGACCTTTAAAGTCGACGGGCGCATGGTGTTTGTGCGGCCAGAAGAAATCGAATGGGTGGAGGCGGCGGACAATTATGTCGTGCTGCACGTGGTGTCGGGAGAGCGGCACATGGTGCGGGAGACCATGACTGCAATTGAAAGGCGCCTCGGTTCGGTCAGGTTTCTGCGGGT